>JAKPFY010000014.1 GCA_029551185.1 Bacillota bacterium | reverse complement strand
CGTACTGTTCGTATGGGAATACGAACGCCCCGATCCTTTTTGGCCTGTCCTCAAGTCTTCCCTCACGGTCGGCAAGACACCAAAGACCAATGAAAAGCAGCCGGGCAGCTAAATCACACTCTGCCAAATATTCATTCATAACAAATCCAGGTTTGATGTTCCTGGCTCTTGGCATGGTTTACCGCCTTCATTCTCTCAGCACTGATTGGAAAGTCTGTATTGGTCGTTTAGCTGTGTCTCTGCATGAAAGAGCTCGCCGTCGTCCCATATCGTCACCTGTCCTGTCCATACATGCTGATGCTTGGCCATGGTTACCCCTCCTGTCCCTGGGCTTCCGGAGATTCTTCGCTTTCGGGCTCTTCATCGGCTGCAGGATATTCCGGCATGACGTCTATGACATCTTTCTCTTCTTTTATCTCCTCAAGCCCTTCGGAAACGACGGACTCGTCACGGGCAATGGCGTAGGACATTTCCGGAGAAAGGGGCATGTACTTAGCAAGCTGTCTTATAACCGTCTTTTTGCCCATTGCCACAGGGTTCGTCTGCCACGGGCTGTCTTTCTTGAAGTAGGAGGGGGAATACTTCCTTCCGTATGCCTGCACCTGTTCGTCGGTCATGACGTGAAAGACGTATCCGCCATTGGTGAACTTCACGACGGCATAATAGTGCGTGACTTTGCCGGGATCGGCCAAACCGGAGGGCTTGTGTACGAGCTTCTGTTCTAGACCATAGGAGTAATCAAACTCGTCTGTCTCGTACACTTCTGTGGCAAATATGGTAGCTACCCTATTGGACCTGAAGGCAAGATCTATCAGTCCCTTGTAGCCGATGACGAATATCGCCTTTTTCCCATAGGGGACGATATAAAACTGTCCCAGCTGTGGGCTTGGGTCAAGGCCTAATGCGGTGCCTGTCATGAGCGCACCGAGCAGGGAGTATCCGTCGCACGATGCAAGTGTCGGGTTTTCTCTGATGAGCGTCATCGCTATGCGTGCGTATCTCTCGGCGTTGCGCTTAAGATGCATGGGGAGGGCTTTTGCCATCTCGCCCTTCATGCGCGATATGAGGCCGATAGTCTGATCTATCTTGTCCTTTGGCCTCTGGGATATCTTGTTTCTGATTTCCGTATTGTCTCCGTTTACCGTTGCCATCTTTTATTCCTCCCTTTCAATTTTCTTGACAGTAAATCTCCTGTAAGCCGAAGGCTTTGAGAACTGCTCATAAAGGTCGGGATGCGATGATTTGAAGGCTTTTGTGTCAAGCCTGTTGGTGACCACGTTGCTCCACACGATGCAGTACTGCGAGGTCTCGCCACGCTCGGCTTCACCAAGCAAGGCCTGCAGCTGCTGCCTATATGAATCCCTGAGCTGTTCGAGCTCCTTTATCTGCCCGTCCAGCTTGAGGTAATCCGAAATGACAGAATTGACATCATCGGGAAGCTGTACGGACGGTTTCTTTGCTTCGGGGTAGAGCTTCTTGAGCAACTCATCGGATACGTCTGACCCGTCCCATTCAGGGGGAATGTTCTTTTCCACATGGTTAACCCAGAAGTCAACCTCACGGTCAACCATGGCTGCTATAAATTCGTCATCCCTAGGGATATACTTCCATTTGAAATCTTTCAGGCCGATCAGGACAGCGATATAGATGCCGTCCCAGCCCATAACCCTGCAGTAGTGCTGGCACTGGCAGAAGTAGATATCGGGGACTAGATCTCCCTTCCAGTCGTCGGCGTTGTATTCTGCTGTGGTC
>JAKPFY010000012.1 GCA_029551185.1 Bacillota bacterium | reverse complement strand
TGGCCAATCAGCGGCAGCGACTACGCGGACATGCATGGTATCAGTGCCGGAATCGTCTGTGTGGGTAGTCATGCACGATCCATCGGCAGAGGCTCCGGGTGAAACAGGAATGGATGTGCACGCTAAAGCCACCTGTGTTGTCATGGAAAACGCTGCAAGCACCATTATCGCCACAAGCAATGACTGCATTCTCCTCATGCGTGAATCCTCCTTAATACTTTGCTTTTCCCTAATCCAGTGAGTCATGGTATAGCTGCCTTTGTCTGCATCCTCCCTTTTTTGAATATTTCTATATCCACATGACTGTCGCGCGTCAGTCAAACACGACCATTGATGGGTCAGCTGTATCGGGATCGCGAAGGAATGCTCCCACGCCATTGTCCATCAGGTCATAGTAATCAGGGGCTTCTATAGAAATCTGTAAGTCTGGGGAAAAGTTATTCCACTCCTCCAGCAGACTCATCGTAGTGCTGAGGTGTCGTCCAACCCTGAGTTCAATGGGTTTACCCGACTCATCGAATTCAACAAACAGAAGGCCCTTGTCGCCTGCCCGCATAAGGATTTCATCTTTGCCCTCCAGTAAAAGGGACTCGGTTTTGGGACCAGTAGGCTGGTCAAGGAACGGTTCGGGAACCTCGATCAGGAACGGGTAAGCATCGGAGTGATCTCCTATCTCGCGGTGGGAGAGACCACGATATCCAGGTGGGGACGGCTCAGTATGAATATCGAAGTCTATTGACAGGTTGATTGCTGCCATTGTGGCAATAGAAGCGCTCTTGCTAGGTGCTACGATGCAGTTGGTAACGGGGTACATCAGCTCTGCTTCATGAAAATCAACCGCTATGTTCACATCGTGCTTTCGTATCAACTCCATTGCTGCATAATTTGTTTGTTCAGTAAGGGTTCCGTTAGGTCGGCCAGGCCAACACCGATTGGAGTTGCGAATTTCAACATATGAGAGGGATTGACCACTGGGATAGTGGATATACACATCAGGATCAGGCCACTGATCTAAAGGATGTGTAACCCGGTCACCCATGCGGAATTTTCGGGATCCAAAGGCAGTGTCAATGTGATAATACAGAGGGTATCCGCCTGAAGGTTGAGTTCCAGTAGATCCACTCCTGTTCATATGTGGAACAATGTACAAAGTGCCCTGCCGGACTACGGCATTTTCTACAAGCACGATCGCAGCGAGCGTTCCTGCCACTTCTCCAGGATGGCTGCCACCAAAGATGAACGCCTTGCCACCCTCTTCTTCACCTTCCAGAACATACACTACAGAGTCATTCATAGTTCCCCGAAGGGGTTCGAAGTAATCGGAGAGCCTCTCCACCCTAGTTACTCCGGGGCCTAGAACAACAGGCTCTTCGTAATGGCGGTGAGCATAGAGTTCCTGTCCGCCAATAATGAGCACGGCAAGCATAACAATCGCAGTAGTCAACTTGGCTAACACATGTCGAGACATCGATTAACCTCCATCCTCATGCTCACTTGAGCCTGAATAGGCGTAGTAGTAACGGCAACATGATGATTGCATACATCACTCCGTTCTGAACACTTTTCTCTTTTAGAAAATTGTACAAGCACAACACGGCTAAGTAGCCCGTGATGACGTAGTACATGATAGTTATCAGTAGCACAACTCCGCCCCCCTTATGCTCTTACGAGGAATGACAGCTCTCGGCTGAATATCACCATAAGCGTGCCTACGACGGTAATGGCCAGCCAAGGCACTGCGCACGTCTTCAGGAATGTTGAGTAATTGTCCTCGAAGCCTACGGTTTGGCACGTTAGCCTTCCTATTATGGCTGTGGGTGGTAATGCGTCATCG
>JAKPFY010000008.1 GCA_029551185.1 Bacillota bacterium | reverse complement strand
CGAAGATGCCTTCTAGTGATTTCACTTTTTTCGCTCGCAGAGAAGGATGAAATGGGTTTTCTATCAAGATGTTGAGCTTCCGAGCCGCCCTTCTCTGCTCGTCCCTAGTTAGCCGTTTGAGGTTCTTCTGGAATACCTTTGTGGGCTTCAGCCTATATTTCATCCAGATCAATGCCCATATCCTTGAACATCTCCTCCACGCTGTCGTATTCTTTCAGTGTGTCATCTTCCTTGGCTTCCTTGAAGATCTTGGCTATTTCCTGCATTTTCTCCCTTGGGTAAACGACCACGGGACAAAGAAAGATGCCTCCGTCCTTTTCAATCACTTCGAACTGATCGCCCTCGTGTAGGTTCAGTCTCTTGACAATCTCCGCAGGGATGGTGATCTGCGACCTTTGTCGCAGTTCAACAAGCAGCATTTCATTCATCCTTTCCGGTTTCCGATTTTCTGATGTTCTGATTTTATCATATGCAAGTCATGCTGTGTTGTCAACATGCCAAATTTTGGTTGAGACAAAGCATGTTCCCTTCACGATATGGGGCGCGGGACAAAAAGGTAGCGTCTAGTACGATGGTGCAAATTGGAGAACGAGGATGGCATAGCAGCAGGAAGGGCCATCCCCCATCCTGGTAATGGTTGAGTTGAAAAGACAAAACCAACAGGAGGCTAAGGAGGATGGCCCATGACGGATTGCCTTGGATACCGAGATTGTGCATCAGCTTTTTCTTGGTGATGAGTGATTCGGCAGATTGTTGGAGCGTGCTAAATCAGTACGGAGCAGTCTATTTCCAGACAAACTAGCATAACGGCTAGTCGTCAGCACCCGTCCTGGGCACCAAGTGAATGGGCAGCACAGCTTTGCCGCTCTCCGCTTTGCTGGCAGCAAAGCCAACAGCTTCGTTTCGAATGCTCACGCCGCCTTGAATTACCGCGCCGCTTTCAATGCTGATGGTGTTGGCCGAAATGTCCCCGATGATCATCGCTTGTTTGCTAATGCTGGCATTTAACCTGACGATCAAGTCGCCCTTGATCTCGCCAGCAATCATAGCATTGGTTGCGATAACATTACCAGTAACAACAGAGCCCGGCTCCACCACGAGGGTTTCAGCAACGGTGACATTGCCTTCGATCTCAGCCTTCTGGAGCTTGGCGTCTCGACATTTTACCTCGCCCCGGATTTCGCCGGCAACCAAGAGGTTGTTCCGAGTCTCGACATTCCCTTCAACGATACCGGCAATCTCCAAGTTGGCATCGGTCACAATATTGCCTGCCACCTTGGTCGAGTTGCCAATCACCGTCGTGGCGACATCGTCCCCGGCCGCCCATTTCTGCCCCTTGTCTTGCTGCTGGCGTCTCTTGAAAACACACCGAACACCTCCGCCGCGGCCTGTCTTGCATTGCCAAGCAACCAGTTCGTTGACCTTCCCACTTTGCAAAACCTCCAAGCATTGGCCACTGCCTCACTCCGGCTCGAAGCTTCTTTTCCTGCCAATCGGAAGGCAGGAGACTAAGCCGCTCACCGTCAACAAGAACTAGCGCTGAGAGCCAAGAGGTAAACAAGCCTCTTTGCTAGTGGCATGGTACCATACGAATTCCTACAAGGATAGCCAACGAAAGTTGGTCTTTAGTCTAAAGGCCGATTCCTCGCCAGAATCGGCCCTTTATGGATTTCCAGATTAAT
>JAKPFY010000004.1 GCA_029551185.1 Bacillota bacterium | reverse complement strand
GACAAAATAAGGCACATTAATACCATTAGTCTGAATCCGGTCGTCCCCGATGAAATGCGCATTCTACCAGAGTCTAGGCAGAACTTTTCACAGATTACCAGTCAACTTTATGATTGGATTCAGTGGGCAACTGCTCTACGTGATCAGCTGATCGACGCGTTAAAACAGAAGCAAGTAGCGATCGAAAGGCAGCGCAAATGGGAGGGTGATCTGGGGCGTGCCGCTCAAGGACAGCAGTTTATAGAAACGTTGAACCATATCATAGAGCAGCATAACCGCGCAATATCCACAATAGACAAGGCGAAAGAAGAAGCAAAAACCGCATTAGAGCGTCACTATGCCGCACGCCATTTCCAAGAGAGCGGAATAGCACAAAAGGAAGCCGACATACGCCGGATAAGTGGGCGGCTTGAGCGCACGAAAGAGATCCTGAGACGTATCAAGTCGCAGATTCAGAAGATAGAACAGAGGATAAAGGAGTCATCTGTCGGGGCGACAAAACTCAACGATCTCTTGAGACATCTGTTGCCGGGTAACAATATCGAAGTAGTTAGTGTAGGCGATGACCAGTTTCAGTTTCATAGAGACGGTCGTATCGCGACACACCTGAGTGACGGGGAAAAGACTGCCGTAACCTTCGCTTATTTCCTCACAAGCCTTGAAGCAAAAGGCGCAACGTTCAGCGACACGATTGTATTCGTTGATGACCTGGTTTCGAGTTTAGACTCGAACCATATATACGCAGCATACGCACTGATCGTCGTGCGACTTAAAAACAGCCGGCAGCTTTTTGTTTCGACCCACAACGCAGAGTTGTTCAACCTGTTAAAGAGCAAGTGGCTGGATGAAAGGAAGGGCGGTCGCAATAAGAAAGACACGAGGGCATATCATGTTTGGCGATCGGTGAGTCGCATTGGCACGCCGCAAGCAGAACTGTTAGACCTACCTCCGTTGCTCAGACAGTTCAAGTCAGAATATGAGTTTATATTCTCTCAACTGTATAACTTTGTCCAGAACGACTCTCCGTCATGGCATGAAGCGTTTACCGTCCCAAATCTTCTACGTAAATTCCTTGAGGCCTACTTGGGTTTTCGAAAGCCAAGCGTGCGGTCTTGGTCAAAAAAGCTGGAGTTGCTACTCGATTCACCGGAGGCAAGAAGAGAGATCCAAGCATTGGCAAACGATGCCTCGCACCTCCAAGCGCATGACAGATTGCTGCAACACCCGGATTTTGTGCCCAATGCACAGAGGTGCGTCAAGATGGTCTTGGATGCGCTTGAGAGGAAGGATAGAGATCATTACGAGTCGCTTTGTGAGGTAATCAAGGAGGCGGCCACATGATCACCAACCTCAAGCCTTACCCTGCCTACAAAGACTCCGACGTGGAGTGGCTGGGCCAGGTGCCGGAGCATTGGGAGGTGCGGCGAGGCAAGACTCTTTTTTGCTGCATAGACGTGCGATCCCAGACCGGACAGGAAGAGTTACTAACGGTTTCATCTGAGCGTGGGGTTGTTCCCAGGCGCTCAGCGAATGTAACGATGTTCAAAGCGGAATCCTACGTAGGCTACAAGCTCTGCTGGCCAGATGATCTTGTGATTAACAGCCTGTGGGCTTGGGCTCGCGGCCTTGGCGTGTCGCCCTATCACGGCATAGTTAGTTCCGCTTATGGCGTGTACCGCTTGCGAAACAGACAGCAAGACAATCCCCGTTTCATTCATCAACTTGTACGTTCGACACCATTTCAATGGGAATTGCAGGTCCGCTCCAAAGGGATATGGGTCTCACGCTTGCAACTTACGGACGATGCGTTCCTGGGCGCTCCCTTCCCCATGCCTCCTTCGAATGAGCAAACCGCCATCGTCCGCTTCCTTGATTACATGGACCGGCGGATACGGCGCTACATCCTCACCAAGCAGAAACTGATCAAACTGCTGAAGGAGTACAAGCAGGCCCTCATCCACCAGGCCGTCACCGGGAAGATAGACGTCCGCACCGGCCAGCCCTACCCGGCGTACAAGGACTCCGGCGTGGAGTGGTTGGACGAGGTGCCGAAGCATTGGGGGGTATGTACAGTTCGTCATGTAACTCGGCCGGTGAAAGGTAAACAACCCAAGGCCCTTTACTTGGCGCATGAGGCACTGGCTGGGGCAAAACCATACCTGACAATGGAGTACCTCCGTGGACATACGGAAGATGGCAAAGTATATTTTGCGCAAAGTGATGGACTTGTTGCGGCGGTGGCGGGTGATATTTTGCTGCTGTGGGATGGAGCGAATGCGGGTGAGTTCTTTATAGCGAGGGAGGGGATTGTTTCTTCTACTGCTGCTTTATTGCCAGTTACTGATCATAATAGGCACTACTTGTATTTTTTATT
>JAKPFY010000305.1 GCA_029551185.1 Bacillota bacterium | reverse complement strand
CCTTGAGGCCCGATCCCAAGTTTGTTGATTTCCTCGAGAAGCTCCTTCTCAAGCTGGGCATATTTTGGGTGAGCATTGCTCTCGCCAACATCACGAAGAACTGCTTTCTTAGCAAGAAGTGCAACCCTGTCAAAGGTTCCGCCTATTCCCACTCCAACCACTATAGGCGGACACGGGTTCGGCCCGGCTTTTCTTACTTGGTCAATGACGAATTTTTTCACGCCTTCTACCCCTGCTGCAGGCGGAAGCATAACAAGACCGCTCATATTCTCCGCACCACCGCCTTTGGCTGCGAACGTTATCTTAATATTGGTGCCGGGAACTATATCTACATAGATTACAGCAGGCGTATTGTCTCCGGTATTGACCCTTTCAAAAAGGGGGTCCGTGACAATGGATTTTCGAAGGTACCCTTCAATATAGCCCTGCCTTACACCTTCGTTAATTGCTTCATATAGGTCGCCGCCGGTAAGTCTTGTGTCCTGGCCGACCTCAAGAAAAAGCATGGCAACTCCTGTATCTTGACAGGCAGGCACACTCTCTTCCCTGGCAATTCTATGATTTTCCAGGATCTGCTTGATAACTTCCTTGCCTACAGGAGATTCTTCCGTAAGATAGGCGCGTTCTAAGGCATCGATTGCCCCTTTCGGCACATTTGAAGTAGTGTTCATGGCAAGTTTCTTCACTGCTTGCGTTATCTCGCTTACGTCCACTGTTCGCCCATAAGATTTATCCATGGCTTCAACCTCCCCTCCTTACGTTTACAGGCGTACCCCGATATAAGCCGATCCTCACTTACCGGTAATGGAGCATCCGTCTATTGCCACATAGGGCAGACTTACGTTTCCTAATGTTATGACCTCTTTGGAAACAGCTATAATACGCCTGATGAGCTCATAAATGTTCCCTGCAATCATAACTTCCTTAACAGGCCGCACTATTTTGCCTGATTCGATATATTGACCTCCTTTCACAACTCCTGAGAAATCACCGCTGACCGGATCAACACTCCCTGAATACCTGTTTACTACAAGGCCTCTGGAAATTCCTGCAATCATATCTTCAAACGATATCTCACCCGGGGCTACAACGAGATTCGTCACCCCAATCCCCGGTACCTGCTGATCAGTCCCTACTGCATGTCCATTAGATTCCAATCCGTCTTTTCGCGCGGTATAGCAATTGTAAAGATAATGATTGAGTACTCCCCGCTCAAGAATGGCAAGAGGTTTTGTGGGAACACCCTCCCTGTCAAAGGCCGTAGACCCGGCTTGGGCCGGAAGTGTAGGATCATCTGTAATGGACAGCAAAGGCGAACTTACTCTGGAACCCAGTTTGCCCTTCCATTGGGATTGCCCGTTTTGAACGTTTTCTGCGTTAATCGAAAACACAAAAGGCTCTATTAAAAGGTCGAGACCTGCATAGGGAGTAAGAATCACACTGCCTTTGAAACCGGGCACGCTTGCCGCGCCAAGGGATTTTACCACTCTTTCAGCAAGTCTCCTGCCTACAGCCTGGGGATCTATGTCATGCAGTCTACAAGAAACCACATACTCAGCATCGAAAGATGAAACATCCTCTCCGTCCCTTGCGAATCCCATTCCAACACACCAGATATAGCTTGAGTCTTCACCGGCTTGGACTCCCTTGGAATTGACGATAAACTTTATCCCTGTCTCCACTCCGAACGCTGCAGAATCAACAGTGACCCGGGAATCAAAACCACGCGCGGCCTCTACCAGAAGCTTCCCCCTTAAGACAGCTTCCCGAAGTTCTAAGTCTTCGGCTGCTTGATCGTAAATTTCTGAAACAGGCGTAATTTTGGAAGGCTCAGGCAGCCAGTGGTTCAGATCGGGAGGAGAGGCGCTTGCAATGGCAAGGGCACATCTTAGCGTATCATCCAAGGACTCACGGGACAGAATGTTAGTTGACGCAAAACCTTGCTTGCTGTCCCGGATGACCCGGATCCCAATACCTTCATAATGATCGCCCTTCGGAACCTGTAGATCGTTTTTCTCAAACATGACTTCCAGCTTGCGACTTCTCGTATAGCACACCTCGGCTTCGTCCGCTCCGAGCCTTACGGCCTCGTTTACCAGAGTCTCGCATAATTCCCGGCCTTGCACACAAATCACTCCCCTACTCATCATGCCACCCTCCGACAGTCACTTGACATCGGAGATAG
>JAKPFY010000291.1 GCA_029551185.1 Bacillota bacterium | reverse complement strand
CGGGATGCTTGTCGATTGAGAATGAATCGTCAGCACTATTCGTTGTAGGAAGCCTGCGTAAGCTCAGAACAGGTACCATCCTCGTGGTAAGGGCTAATCATATTACGAAGAAGTGGGACAAAGTCGATCCTGAAGTCGACGAAGCGCTTGACAAGGCTATTAAAGCATCGATGTATGCAGCACGAAAACTTGCTGCCGTGAAATAAGATGAGCCTTACTGCCGGCCCACAGCATATGGCTTAACCGGCGTGAATTGGATCTGATCAAGCAGGCCGATGCAAACCCGGTGCACTGCCCATCTACCAACATGAAGATCGCCGACAGCATTGCTCCTGTCGCTGACATGCCGGATCGTGGGATCAATGTTTACTTGGGATGTGATGGCGTTGCCGGCAGCGTAAGTCGCGACATAATCAGAAAAGCAAGGCTTGCTTCTCTGCTACAGAATGGTTATCGATTAGATTTGACAACAGCGCACTGAGCCTTTATAATTTTCTTTGGATACGACGTACAAATCTTCATAGGTAGTTACAAGTGCCCGGGTGGCGGAATCGGCAGACGCGCACGTTTGAGGGGCGTGTGGGTAACCCCCGTACGAGTTCAAGTCTCGTCCCGGGCACCATTATTTTCAAAAAACGTGTGATTCCGTTGATGCTGTTGAATTATCTTGAATCCGGCTACCAAGTAAATAGTGTAAGCCGAGATGCGGAAGCTGATATTTGATCAGGCGCCCAGTTTTCATATTAAAGCTGTTTTAAGTATGGTGCATATACGAACAGGCGAATTATGTGCACATTCGTAAGACGGAAGCAAGAGAGGGTTGAAAGGATAGTTCGTAAGTGGAGCGCAGGCCTTTACTGAGTAGCCCGGCGGACACCTGCGCCCGCATAGCGCCGGAATATCCAAGATCACTCTTTTTCTTGTGCACAAGGATGCTCTTTCGTATCTCCGTGACACTCTTTGATCTGCTCGGGGCTGCATTCTCCGGGCTTTCCCTTTAGCTTCTCAGGATGAGTGCATTTACAGTCGCATTTACACATATCTTTGTCCCTCCCCTCTGTGTCAGACTGTCCGCTAAGAGATTCTCTAGGGCAAATATGCTGAGGTCGGATATGCTGACCTGCCATAGCATCTAACTCATCAGCCACTTGTCGAAGCTTATCCCTATCAATTGAGTAATGAGTCCAGTAACTGCGCTTTTCTCCTTTGGCTAACCCTGATTTCCGCAGGATTTGAAGGTGTTGCGATACTGCGGCTTCGGAGATTCCGAGATGCAGCGCAAGTGCGCTTACACAGTAATCATGGGTCAATAACAAGTTGACTATTTTAAAGCGTGTCTCATCTGCCAAGGCCTTAAGCACTTCAGGGAGATGGTCCATAATATCACTCAATCCAATAAAGTAATAACTTAACCAAACATTAACATGCTTAAGTAGTTTTGTCAATGACTCCGCTAAATTCTCTGCAAAACCTTCTCTTCCCCTTCCTCATTAAGTGCTGCGGATCATACGCATGATTTATCATGATGTATACAGAGATGGATTTGACCATGAACACGAGGCAGAAGCACGCAATATGGCATACACCTTACGATTCAATGGCATATCCGCTCAGTGATGACCGGCTTGAAATCCTGCTTCGTGCAGCGAGGGGGCGACCTCAGGCGGGTTGAGGCGGTGTACGCCGGCAGGTACGAACTGCATCCCCGCCCAACCAGGACCGTCCTCCGGCAGGCAGGGCGTGACAGCCTTTTTGAGTATTGGAGAGGAAACATGGAGCTTCAGTATGGGCGCTTCATGTACTATTTCGAACTCGAAGATAATTCAGGATGCATCCGGTACTACGGCGAAGGCGGTTTTCGTGACGAGCCGCCACAGGACAGGCCATGGACATGGTGTTTTCATTATCCATGCATCTGGCACCATGACTGCATGGATGATCCCCCCGACTGGGCCAAGGATGCCGTGGTTTACCAGATTTTCGTGGATAGGTTTGCTAACGGCGACCGTAAGAATGATCCTCCCGGTGTGTCCGAGTGGGGCACGCCGCCTACGTCTCAGTCCTTGGTGCCAATTGCAAACTGGCGGAATGGGCTGAAGAGTATAGGCAATTGGTTCCGTTGGTTTGGCCTACCCCCGGAGCAACCGGGGTGCGCGAAGTTCGGCGCCTCTTCGGGTTGGGGTTTCGGGGCCTGAAGTCTCATCCGACAGATTGAATAATCGGTGTTTCCATATCATAAGCGAAAAGTGGCCTAATAGACGTATCATTGTGGCGACTGACTGCAGGGACGTATTGGTGGGGGATATCAGACATGACGAAAACCTTACATGCTGCCGTCGTGGGCATTCGCCTTTTGTATATCTTACGCTGAGTGCAGCTTTTGCCGGGATTGACAGTCAAGTGGAAGAGACAGCTGATATACTCGGCGCGTCGTGGTTTACCATTATGAGGAAGCTTACATTTCCCCTGACATGGATCAGAGAGCGTGTTTCAGCCCAGACCCCTGTCAGATACGGATTGGGCATAGGGCCGGATGTTCCGGCGGAGATACTTAGTGCAGTGGGTCGAGGGTACGCTCTTGACCGGAGCGGAAAGTGCGTGGAACACACAGCACCTGCATATCGAGCCATGGTTTACGGGCAAGGCTACGAATTCTGACGCCTCATCTACCTGCGGCTGTGCATTGATCCGGGTTTTGTGCCTTCTGATATGAACAACAAACCCGATGCCACTCCGGGAAGGCCCAGGAATAAGACCATCTGTAACCCAAGTGGGGTGAACAGCCGATCCGAAAGATATCCGAAAAACCAGAGCGCAAGAACGCCTTCAAGTACCAGAAAGATCCCGCCGACAAAGTTCCGCTTTCGTGCGGTAAGAGCGGTAGCCAAGAAGATAAGTCCCGGAACTAATGCATGCATTAAGGTCCCCAAAATGCCGATTCCTTCACTGATACCGGATGCCAGGCCGAAGAATGTCCACCAACCTCCCCATAACAATGATAAAATACCGGCAACTCGTAATCTACGTGATTTCATGAGGCGCTCCCCCTTTTCGTAAGTTCTTTGGGAAATGTCAGCGCGTTTTCCGGACAGGAAGAATATCAAAGCACACAAGTATGAGTATGCGATTTTTTACCAAATACGCTTATCCGCGCAAATTCTGTCACCTCTTCCGCGGCGTGGTGCTGTGGCCTTGCCGGATGAATTATGCTTTCGCCATATGATTGCAGGATCCTTGTACTCGAATGATCTTTGAAGGGACAGGCGGGTTGACGACAATACAGACATCCTGCTTGCAGATGCCGGCCGGATGTTTGTTGCAAGGCCTCTCTTTAACGTGCTCCTTACATGCCATCTTGTGGATTTGCCGGGGTCACAAGTCAGTTGTGCGCGAATTGCCCCGTCCTAACAACATTGGAATTGCAAGCGATATTTCATCCTGAAATGCACCGGATAGCGCCCTAAAGATGATCCCAGATATTACCTTGCTAATGAAGACCATGTTAAGCAGGATATTCAAGGTTTCGGCGCGAACTAGCTATTACATAATGCCACTATGATAGCATGATGGCATGGTGACAATCATAGCAACGGCAACCGGACTTCATGTCCGGATTCAGCCTCGCGCCTTCCACCGGCAAGTATCCGGCAAGTCCGGAAACCTTCAGCCAATACGGAAGGCGGATTGCTTTATGAGAGGGAAAGGATGATTATCCCATCATGGGTTTGCTGAAACACAGACACAAAAAAGCCGTAACTGCGTTTACGGTTTTGGCTCTTACGCTCTCGCCCATAAGCCTTGCCGAGGTATCTGCGGCGACTCTTAGCCGGCATGCCTGCTTGTTGCAAAATCCCTCACTGGAAGTCGCTACTCTTGCGGTTTATCCAGCCGAAGGGAAGGTGGAAGGGAGCGCTTGTTTCCCTGAAGGGAAGATGAATACTGCATCGGGTTTTGGGACCGGTCCGGTTGAAAAGGGCTCATATCCCATTTTAGGCAGTCAGACTGATCCAAGCTTAAATGTGGTGGTTCGCGGGGAGCAAGGCCCCATGCTATTCATTGGCGGGAGCATGGGAATCTCAGGCGAGGTCTACTTCGGCGACATGCCTGTTGCGCCTGATCCATATGCTGCCGAGCCCGGTGACTCCGGATCTGCCGATACTGACCCCAGCTACGGCAGTCCTCACGAAGGTGAGTCCGGTGGCACTGAGAACATAATAGAAGGTGACTCCGGTAACGCCGGCGGGACAGATGCCGGGCAAACCGGCGATTCAGTAAACGGGGAACCGGATGAAGACGACTGGGACAGCTATCTGCCGCCAAAGCCAAAAGGCATGACGCTCCCTGGTATCCGTCAGAATCTTGACCTAATTGTCGACGCCGAACTCGGTGAGTCTGTTCAGGCTTATACAAGGCTTTCAATGAGCGGAGTTTGGGGGGTAAGCAGATCAAGTGACGCAAGCCCTTGGATGCCGTCAATGATAAGACCGCTCCTTGTTGACGAGGCCTGGGTTAGGTATGCCACAGAAGACTTTCAGGTGCGCGCAGGTAAACAGAGGTTTTCCTTGGGCCCTGTCGGGCTCTTGGGTAGGACGGACTTAGAAGCCGCCGAAGCGATTGTCCTTGACACAGGATCCGAGAAATGGGGTTTGCGAGGAGTATGGTCAAGGCTCAGCTCAGGATATTATTACAACAGTTCCTTTGTAACTCGCGCTGATAATCTCCTGGCATTTAGGCTGGCTTGGCCTATGGCAGATACGTGGGCCTTCGGGTTGAACTACTTAGCCAGCGGCCTAGGAGATGAAACCGGCATCTCCGTAGATGTCCTAGGGAATACCGGAGGCCGAAACATCGCAGCAGAGATCGGAATGTTTGAATCAAGCTCAACTCTTTATCCTGAATATCGAACATCCGGATGGGTGCCTGGATTCATCCTGAAAGCGGAAGCAGTTAACACTCCTCAGCATCGCCTGGAGTTTTCATATGGCTATCTCTCTCGGGGATTCGCCCCGTATTACTCGAGCGTGGCGTCACGCTCAGGCGGACTTGTAATTCCCTTTGACCAAAACACTCAAGGGATAGCAGCAAACTATGACCTGCGCCTGTCTCCTTTCACTGAGGTCAACTTGAAAGTCGCGCATCTTCGTTTTCTGGACAATGAGGCCGCTCATGACGAAGGGGGCAACGACAATGGGGACAGCAGCGGTAAGGATCAAAACGGCGCCAATCAAAATGGTTTGGACGGAAACAGGGCCGGCGAAGTGACGCAACACGTACTATCAATGGCGCAATCTGAGATTACGCCTGTAGCGCTTGGGTCTGTGTCTATAAGACACGAACTTAAGAAGAATATATTCGCAGAAGGAAAATATGAACACTGGTGGATGGAAAACGGAAGCAACTACGGACGGCTCACAGCAGGAATAACCGTGGGCTTCTAGGGAAATGGGGGTCTTAGGAATCATGAAATGTACACGTCAAAAGACAGGTACACGATCTACACAGGACAGCGTAATCACACGGACTACACGCCTAGGTACAACTACTCGGACTGCACACCTAAACACTACCGGGCGGACTACATACCTTAGCACAACCACGCGGATTGTCCCAATCCTAGTGTTACTGGCTTTGATCTCCATATCTTCCTTGATGTCTTTCCCTGCGTTAGCCAGGGGAGGCTTGGAAGGTGTTAAGATATTCATTGATCCCGGCCACGGCGGACCGGAACCCGGGGCAGTAGGCCCTTCCGGGCTTCGGGAAGCGGATGTAAACCTTCGTGTGAGTCTTGCTCTCCGAAATTGCCTGACGGAATACGGCGGGGCGCAGGTTATGATGTCACGTACAGACAATGTTGATCTGGGACTCGGCGAGCGGGTCACACTGGCTAACAACTGGGGGGCTGATAGGTTCATATCCGTCCATCACAACGCGTCTGTAAATCGTGACTATAACGCAACTGAAACCTATGCATATTACTATGCGGACGGCATTGCAACTGATATGCAAGAGAAGGTGCACAATCGTCTTCTTGAAGGCCTTGGCCTCAGAGACGGCAAGGCGCGAACAGCCGGGTTTTACGTGCTTCGTAACACGTACATGCCTTCAATTCTCACAGAGGCCTCATACATCAGCAATCCATACGAAGAGGCCAGACTCAGGGATATGGGATACACTTGGCGCGAAGCATATTATATTTACCTCGGTATCGCTGATCACTTCGGTGTAGCGCCATAGGAAGAAAATGCTCCTGTTTTTCTCTTACAAATGACAGTATAATTAAAGTGCAGCTACATAGCATAAGCTTCAGCTAGAGTGATGGGAAGGGGAGCAGGAGATTGGACGCAATCTATAAACAACTCAGCCCAACACGTGTCCGTGGAGGAATCAGGTTTCGCTATTTTGACTTACACGCGTCTTCGGTGAATATCGCGGGAGAATTCAACTGCTGGAACAAAGACTCATGTGAACTTACGAAGTACCCCTGCGGTGTCTGGGAGACGGTAATCCCGCTTACGGTAATCCCGCTTAATGAGGGTGTATGCCAATATAAATTCATAGTGGACGGCATGTGGATACATGACCCGGCAAATCCTTGTATGATGCTAAATGAATACGGAGGGGTGAATTCCGCGCTTGAAATCACAGATGACGGTGATGTCCACCTACCGAACCCGTCCACCGGGGCGCGGGGATACGGCAAGCTAAGAGCGGTTTCCAGTCCGGACTGGTTGCAGGATGCCGTAATCTATGAAGTCTTCCCACGTGCATTTACAGATGAGGGGACACTTGACGCTGTAAGGCGCAGAATCCCGGAACTTCACGATCTTGGTGTAACATGCATATGGCTCATGCCGGTACATCCTATTGGCGTATGTGGCAGAAAAGGGATTCTCGGAAGTCCGTACGCCATCTCTGACTACCGGAGCATTCATCCGGATCTCGGCACGCTTTTCGACCTCAAGAGACTTGTTAGGACGGCTCATGGTTACGGGATGAAGGTAATAATGGATTTTGTCGCAAACCATAGCGCAAGAGATTGCAAACTCCAGCAGGTTCATCCTCAGTGGTACAAGCGCGATTCCCATGGCAGGCCGGAGTCCCCCGGATTCGGGTGGACTGACGTCTTAGGGTTCGACTATAGAAACCGGGATCTTAGAGCCTATATGATCGAGACAATGTGCTATTACATCAAGGAGTGTGACATAGACGGCTACAGATGTGATGTAGCTGCCTTGGTGCCTACGGATTTCTGGCGCGAAGCCAGATGCGCAATGAAGCAGCTTAAACCTGACGCCATCTTACTCGCTGAATCCCATGAACCATCCCATAATGCTACAGCCTTTGATATGACCTATGAAGAGAACCTTCCTCAGGTATTGCAGAAAGTCTTCAGAGGGACACTTTCTGCGAGGTCAATCCGACATCTCATAGAAGAGGACAGACTTACCTTTCCTCTGGGATCCATGCGTCTTCGCTACTTGGAAAACCATGACCGGCCGCGGGCAGCGGAAATCCTCGGTGTACGTGGTTTAAAAGTTGCAGCTGCTCTTCTCTTTACGTTGGACGGCGTGCCTCTCATCCATAACGGCCAGGAGATTGCAGAACGTCAGAGATTATCCTTGTTTGACCCGGCTAAGATTCACTGGGACAACGGGGACTATATTATGAGGGAAGTATACAGACACCTTTCCCA
>JAKPFY010000284.1 GCA_029551185.1 Bacillota bacterium | reverse complement strand
AACTCGATGCCAAGGTTCGTCCTCAGGATTTCCTGAAGCCCCTGCGCGTATTTCTTAGCGGCTTCGCTATCATCTGATAGGAACCGGATGGCTGGTAATGCCTCCTTCTCTTGTTCCGGCCCACAGCCTGCGAGCATTGATGCAATTAAAAGAGCGCAGGTTAAGGCCACCACAACCTTTTTGATTCGCATTAACTTCCCTCCCAATAGTTTTGTGTTGATTCGCCAGCTGCCAAAAACGAAACGCCAACTGGTCCGGTTAGGGTGAGATTCCCCGGACACCAACGAAAATCCTCCTTAGCTGCCTAGAATCTCCAAGGAAGATGTCTTAAATGGCCATCTTACACGAAAGACTCGATTTGCCTTGCCCATAATAATAGTGTATTGTTAATGTGTGTGCCTTATGGGCAGCACACGTTTGGGAAACCAAATACTGATACCTAAGAAAGGATGACAGATGTGTCACTGGAAAAGGAACTCCAGGATGTTAGGGTGGAAAAGGATTTGTTGGGTACTCGCACCTTGCCCGCCCAAGCGTACTACGGAATCAACAGCCTTCGTGCATCGGAAAACTACACTGTAAGCGGTTACAGCCTTCATCCTGAGCTGATCGTAGGTCTTGCAATGGTCAAGAAAGCAGCCGCTATGGCTAATCTACGGGCTGGGCAGCTCGAACCAGATAAGGCTCAGGCTATTGCCAAAGCAGCAGATGAGATTATAGAAGGCAAATTGCACGACCAGTTTATCGGGCAAGCAATTCAAGGGGGAGCCGGTACAGGTATTAACATGAATGCCAACGAGGTGATTGCTAACCGTGCGCTGGAAATTCTGGGCCACAGGCCAGGCGACTACCAGATCATTCATCCCCTAGATCACGTTAACAAGGGTCAATCCACCAACGATGTAGTGCCTACAGCTATACGCATAGCTGCGATTCGAATGTTCCAAGGGTATATAGAAGCGGCTCAGACGTTAGTCGACGCGTTGAAAGAAAAAGCGTCCGAGTATGAAGATGCACCTAAACTCGGCAGAACGCATCTGCAAGACGCTGTTCCCATAACCATAGGGCAGGAACTGCAAGCGTGGGCATCGGCCGTGTCCAGAGACGTACAGCGGGGACATAGGGCCATCGATCTTTTGTCGGTAGTCAACCTAGGCGGCACTGCTATTGGCACCAGCCTAAACGCTGATCCTTTATATGTTGAATATGTAGTTGAAGAACTGCGCAAGTGCAGCGGAATAGATAGTTTGAGACCGGCTTCAGACCGGGTAGATGCAACTCAGAATCTGGATATCTTGGTTGAGGTGTCGGGGCTCCTCAAGGCTAATGCTACTACCCTTACTAAGATCGCCAACGACCTTCGCCTTATGGCTTCGGGTCCTATGGCCGGGCTGGCGGAAGTAAGACTTCCTGCCATTGCCGCAGGTTCCAGCATCATGCCCGGAAAGGTGAATCCGGTTATACCCGAGATGGTCAATCAAGTGTGTTTCCGTGTCTATGGCAACGATCTGACCATTGCGCTTGCTGCCTCAGCCGGCCAATTTGAGCTCAACGTTATGCAGCCCGTACTCTCCTTCTCACTCTTTGAGAGCATTGGCATGTTGCGAGAATCCATGAATTCTCTGGCCGTTAAGGTTATAAAAGGTATGGAGTTTAACACTGAGAGATGCGAACGATATGCGAGCAGTTCTTTGAGCTTGGTTACAGCTCTTGCCCCCATAATTGGGCACTCTGCTGCGACTGAAGTATCAAAGAAGGCCATGGAAACCGGGCAGGATATCCTGAGCGTGGTTACCAAATCGGGCATATTGGACGAAAACACAGCCAAGGTGCTGCTCGATCCGAGACATATGCTTAACGTAGCTTCGAGCGATTAAGGTATATACTCAGGATAGATGCAGCATAGTTTTGCAAGGGTATGTTGAGAAGAGATTAGCGGCAATATGGAGCACCGGGTGGTGTAGCGAATGAAGGAAATCCAGGCAAAAGAGATTACTGATGTTGTCGAAAAGTTATGCGTGGATGCGTGCACTAGGTTGGGCGAGGACTGGTGGCAAGCCATAGATAATGCTATTTCGCAAGAAGAATCTCCTTTAGGCAAAGACATGCTGAGGATCGTAAAGGAGAACGCTCGTCTGGCCGCCGATACAGGTGAGGCCATCTGCCAGGATACAGGGCTGGCAGTAGTGTTTTTGGAGATTGGCCAAGATGTGCATGTTGTAGGCGGAGATCTCTATGAAGCGGTAAACGAAGGAGTACGGCGCGGATATGTGAACGGTTATCTACGAAAATCTGTGGTGAAAGATCCCCTTATCAGAGAAAATACTGGCGACAACACTCCTGCGATAATACACGTACAGATGGTACCGGGTTCTGATCTCAAGATAGTGGTAGCTCCGAAGGGAGCAGGCTCTGAGAACTCTTCGGGACTAAAGATGCTTAAG
>JAKPFY010000263.1 GCA_029551185.1 Bacillota bacterium | reverse complement strand
ATGAAGCCGCCTATCATCGCCCCGGGGATACTGCCGATTCCGCCTACAACAGCTGCGGTAAATGCCTTCCAACCCGGATAGACACCCATAAGTGGCGTGATTTTCGGGTACTTGCATGCCCACAGTATCCCACCTGCTGCTGCAAGCGCGGACCCCAACGCGAAAGTGTAGGATATCACCTTATCCACATCAACACCCATAAGACGTGTAGCCTCAATGTCTGTGGATACAGATCTCATGGCCATACCGATTTTCGTCCTGTAGACTATGTATATCATTACTGCCAGAAGCCCGAAAGTGATGATGGGAACCCAGATTGCCACACCTGTAATAGTCACAGAGCCTATATGAAAAACCCGGGACATAAACTGAGGGCTTTCAAACGCCTTAGGACGCGCTCCGACTGTGACAAGACCGAGATTCTCGATAAAAGACGATACACCGACTGCAGTAATCAGCGCAGAGATTCTCGGAGCGTCCCTCACAGGACGGTAAGCCACCCTATCTATCGTCATACCTACGAGCGCAGTGAAACATACTGCAAGCGCAGCAGCAAGAGGCCATGGAATATTGAAAATCACGATGAAGAAAAACGCGGAATACGCGCCAACCATGAAGATGTCACTATGGGCAAAGTTTATGAATCTAAGGATGCCGTATACCATTGTATACCCGATAGCCAAGAGGGCATAGAGACTGCCTAATGACATCCCGTTTATCAGTTGTTGAAAAAACACGGTAGCGTTCACAAACGTCAACCCCTTCTCCGTAAGCCCTTATCCCACCTCGAGCTCCCATAAACAATACCGAGGCAGGAGGGCTCATGAACCCTCCTTACCCGACATTGCCGGAGCATTACCGTTACATTACCAGGAGTCTGGAATGTGATGAGATGGGACTTTTCCTAAGTATTACACTACGGACTGACCACACTCTTGAATGCCCACTTACCGCCTCTTGCCTCGCGGATAACCGCTCCCTTAACCGCGTCACCCTTCTCGATGGAGAGATATCCGGTAACAACTTCCAGATTCTCCGTTGCCTCCAGTGCATCGCGGATTTTCTTAGGATCAGCGGAACCTGCCCGCTTTATCGCATCGAGAACCATAAGAACACAATCTGCGGTAAGTGCTCCGAAGGAGTTGACTTCCTTCCCGCTATGCTTTGCATTGTATGCAGTTATATACTTCTTACCGATATCAGTTATCCCGGCCTTTTCATGCCAGTGTGCAGTGTGCATCAGGCCTTCAATGGCAGGACCTGCAATTTCAAAGATTTCAGGTACATCAACACCGTCAGCGGAGATCATAGGCTGTTTCAATCCGAGATCTTTTGCCTGGCGTAGTATGAGACCTACTTCCTCATAGTAGTTAGGCAGGTAAATGACATCCGGATTCTGAGTCTTTATTGCAGTAAGTTGTGCGCTGAAATCTTGATCCCCGGCATTGCATGGAGTAAAGGCTACGATTTTGCCTCCCAAACTCTCGAAAGAATCCTTGAAGTATTGACCAAGGGCAACACAATAGTCATTGGAAATGTCAAAGAGGACCGCGGCTTTTCTTGCACCTAGGTCTTCGTAAGCGTATTTTGCTGCAATTTTGGCCTGAAAAGAGTCTGTATAGCATGCCCGAAACACGTATTTCTTACCTTGAGTGGTCAGAGGGTTTGTGGAAGCCGGACCTAAAATAGGCACTTGCTTCTTCTCACATATGTCTCCTGCTGCCATCATGCTGCCACTTATCATAGGTCCGATAATAGCGACAACTTTCTCCCTTTCAATAAGGCGCGAAGTAGCATTAGACGACTCAACCCTGTCAGACTTGTTGTCGACCAGCACGAACTGGACAGGTCTCCCCAGCACTTCAAGGGGCACTAACTCCTTAATAAGCTGGGCTCCTTCCCAACCCATCTGCCCGTAGCCGGCTACTGCGCCTGTCATCTCAAGATTAAACCCAATTTTGATTGGTTCTGCGGAATATGTAGTTGTGCCAAACATCATAAAAGAAAGAAGAACAATTAACATAGTGAAGGATGCGATGGATCTCCTCACTTCTCACTACCTCCCATCTGGATGTGGAGCTATAAGTTGGCTCCGTTACTTGTTTTCTACTCTGCTTCTCTGCTCAAGAAAAACTGAAGTCTACTCTCGTATGAAATCTCTACCGTACGCTCTACTCCCTCCTTTATAAATAACTGACCTATACTGCGTATAACCTACCTACATCATGTACAGTTAACCTGCAGCGTAATCAGCTTTTGAGCCTCATCAGCCCACTATATGACCAGAGTAAGCACTAAACCTACTAAGAGACTTTTCAAATAATATAGCATGCTAAGAGACATCGGTCAAGCCCACCCCGCACTTTTTGTCGCACTTGCGCACCTTATCGCGCTTTCGCACTTTTGCTGCACTTTCGCACACCGTCTAATCTGCATCCCCTAAGTGGAAGCCCACCCACCTGAAAAAGCCTAAACGCGGACAATTGAATGCCCGGCGTCAGGCATATGGCAACGCCAATGACAGCATACGGATGCCGGCGGTCTGAAGACATAGGAATAGCCCAAGATAATCTGTCCTACTCGTCTGAATTGTGCATATTTTCAATGTCAACGGACAGTGAAAATGTCACCCCTAAATACGTTCATTGGGACTGAGAAAATGTCACCCCCTGTATCGAGGTGGGTGTGTCAGGTGGTGGCCTTGAGACACATTGATGCCTTTTGGGGCAAGATAATAGTGAGATC
>JAKPFY010000240.1 GCA_029551185.1 Bacillota bacterium | reverse complement strand
ATGATGGATTCGCTTACACGTTTTGCCATGGCTCAGCGGGAAATCGGACTTGCTATCGGAGAACCCCCTACTACTCGCGGGTATCCGCCGTCAGTGTTTTCCTCCATGCCTAAGCTCCTTGAGCGTGCCGGGAATACCGGGTCAGGAAGTATTACCGGACTTTATACAGTCTTGGTGGAAGCTGACGACATGAACGAACCTATAAGCGACGCTTCTCGAAGTATTTTAGACGGCCACATTGTGCTATCTCGGGAACTCGCTATGGCAAACCATTATCCTGCCGTGGATGTTCTATCCAGCATAAGCCGGGTGATGATAGATGTGGTGGATGAAGACCATCTGCTTGCTGCGTCTAAGCTCAGAGAAGCCTTGAGCATTTATAGGGAGGCTCTGGATCTGATTAACATAGGAGCATATGTGCCAGGCAGCAATCCAAAGATAGATTGGGCCAGGTCAATGATGGATGACATCGAGCGGTTCCTTAGGCAAGGAATTAACGAAACAGCTGATTACTTCGGTACAATTGAGAGCCTTAAAGCCTTATTTCAAGACTCACAACAACAGCATGGAGAAGCTTAGGATGACCTATGAAGAAGTTTAAGTTTCGTTTGGAACGGCTGCTAAGAATAAGGCAGCAGACAGAGGAGGTTAAACGGCAAAAGTTAGCTGCTATTCGGCGTGATGTTGAGAGGGAGCGAGCAATTCTTGAAAGGCTGAAGGGTTCCAAGGATAATGTTCTGAATGAGCTGAGGGAGTACAGTCTTCAAGGAATCTTGGATATTCCTCGCGTTTCCCATTGCTACTACCGTCTGCAACTGATTGATGACTGTATTAAGGCCCAGAAGGCTGTCATTGATAACCTTAAGCGCAAGGAGGCTCTGGAGAGACAGGCGGTAATCGCTGCCAGGCGAGATAGAAAAGCAGTGGAAAATCTACGGGATCGGGCTTATGCCAAACATTTGCATGAACAGGCCCGAATCGAGCAAAGATTCCTTGATGAAGTAGGTCTGGTGCAGTACATGAAGGAAGGAGGTGATAAAACAAATGAAAGGAGCATCTTGGGTTGAGCTGAGCAACCCCATGGCAATAGCGGGACCCAAGTGTGAAATGTCGGGCATGCCTCAAAAGGCGCAAAATAAGGAAGTTGTTTGTTTAGGTGAATTCTATTTTGAACTCAGTTCCAGGCTGGCTTCTGATTCCACATCCGTTCCCTCCGGTAATGAAGGGAGCGTGGTTAGGCCTTGTTTTTCCTCATCCCATGAGAGAGAACCAAAAGAATGCTGCGAGATATCCATTGAAAATGAAGAGAACGATTCGGAACATGAGGGAAACAGGGGAGAAATAGAAGGCAAGGAAAATGAAAAAGACGTATTAGCCATGTTTTTATCTGCTGCTCAAGCAGTATGCAGAAGCGAGACGTTTCGGGATTCTTCATCAGTTGAAGCTATGGAAGCAGAAGTCTCAGGAAGGCAATACATAAATGACTGTGCTTTCGAGGTTTCTCAGCCTACATGGGGGACTTGGTGTCAAGGGGTGTCCCCTGAGCATCCCTTGGAAACTCTTGTGATACCGGAAGGGTTACCCCAGGTGGATCCGGTTCAGCAAGATGAAGCAAATAATGAGAGGGAAAGCCTTGACAGAAGACACATGAGCCTCGAGTTGCCTGAAGCCGACAGCGCTGCTCGATACGAGACAGTCGGAGGGAACCGAGTACTGATTGAAAAAGACGTAACCTTTGATCTCCCTGCCGGGCTGCCCACAGAATCGGCTACGGCCGCGCCAATAGAGCTGTCTGCTGAACTGCACGGTTTGTATACTGAGTCGAAAACCAAAAGAGTTGCTTCGATGTTTTCGACATCCTTTGATGAGCCAAACAGTCATGACAAGACCAATTCTATCCAATATGAGGAAAGTGATCTTGTCACGTATGGTATGGGGGACACTGAAAGTCTTCTCTTTTATGACAGCAGTTATCATGGAGCATATGACAAGATAGAACAAGAAGTAACAGCAGCCCTCTTCCTGAATACAGACGATGCGCAATATCAAGGGATAAAGAGTTTCGGCAAACCGGATAAGCTTGGCAATAGGAGTTTCAGCAAACCAAAGGAGCTCGGAGAAACCCATTTGGCGGACAACGGGAATGAGCTTCTATTGTCGGAAGATATGTCAGTAATATCAAAAGGCAGCCAATATCTCGTCGAAAATTATGCAATTTCCAAGGAAGCTCGAGAGGTTTCAGGTGGCGAAAAAAGGATCCCGGAGGCAAGAAGAGAGATTGCGGAAGTCTTAGGTGACAGGCATAAGCTGACAGGAGACAAAAAATCAGGCTATATGAGGGACATTGATAAGTCTCATCCGAGTCCTATAGCCGGGGCATCCCACCGGGTTTATGAGGGAGTTGTATCAAAGGACGGAGTTTCAAATCTCGGCGAAAGGTATCTGCAGCATGCCGAAAGAGCGTTAAGAAGCAGCATAACTAACCAGATAGTCGATAAAGCGGAGCTCTGGCTTGGGAAAGGACACGCCCAAATGGTTATTGAACTGAAGCCGGACATTCTTGGCAGGGTTCATCTGAAGGTTTCATCAGAAGCAGGTAGAGTTGTGGCGGAAATCAGAGCAGAAAGCGCGGCCACAAAGGCGCTTATCGAGTCAGGCTTGGCGGATCTGAAAACAGCTCTTTCTGAAAAAGGGTTTTCCTTTGACTCTATCACCGTTTCATGGAATTCCGGTCAGGGTTCAGGAGGAACCGGATTGGGCGGTAACGGCCGTTCATGGTTTTCGGAGTTAAACGATCAGGGTCATCATGACCATTTTGAGCAAGCAGGAGCGGTGACGAGCCCTGTCAGCGGAGAGGATTCTACATCTCTTCCCGGAGCCTGTGGTGTGAGAGCTTATCTGGATTACATTGCATGAATGAGCCGTAATCGGAATGAAGAGGTAAAGTGTGAGAAGGGGGAATGAGCATGAATGTCTCTGGGACTACTGCCTCAACGGGAGTGCAGAATCGACAGACGGATTCAATGAAAGACAGGATGAATCTGGGGAAAGAGGACTTTCTGAAGCTATTAATCACTGAATTACGCTATCAGGATGCTTTGAATCCTGTAAACGACCGAGAAATGATAGCCCAACTGGCGCAGTTTTCCTCCCTTGAGCAGATGCAAAACCTTGGGAGCAAGGTTGAGGAGTTGGCAAAGGCGCAAAATGCTGCTCAGGCTACATCCTTAATAAGTAGAACAGTGACAGCTGTAAACAGTGACGGTGAAGAAGTTGTAGGGAAAGTCGCGAGTGTAGAGTTTTACGGTGATTATGTGTATCTAACAGTTGATGGCCAAAAAGTCCTGTTCACAAACGTATCAAAGATCTCGTAGATACAAAGGGGTTGGTCGTTGTGGTTGACGGGATAGTTTTCCAAAAGCCGCCGGTCGGCCCGGTAAAGCCGGCGAGACCTGTGGGGAGGGAATCCGCCCCGGCACCAAGGGTAATTGAAGGCAAAGACTTCAGCGAAGTCTTGCGTAGGGAGATTGACAAAGGGGAAATAAGATTCTCCGGTCACGCGGAAATGCGTATGAGGATGCGGAACATTTCCCTCTCTCAGGAGGAGATGGCTAAACTGAACGACGCAGTCGATCGCGCTGAAGCAAAAGGGGCCAGAGAGTCGTTGATTCTCATGGATAAGCTTGCTTTTATCGTGAGTATCAAGAACAGGACTGTTATAACTGCTGTTGATGAAGAGCGGATGAAAGAGAATGTGTTCACTAACATTGACAGCGCAGTGATTGTCTGAAGACAGAAGATAACAAAAAATGGGCTGGACCTCATGGTGAGGAGGCCCTGCGTCGCAAGGGACATTTGCGACGCGTAAGAAAAGGGGGCTGTGAACGGAAATGATGCGTTCAATGTTTGCCGGAGTGTCTGCATCCAGGGCGCACCAAGCCTGGATGGATGTAATCGGCAATAACATAGCTAACGTTAATACGACAGCGTTTAAAAGCGGGAGAGTGACGTTTGAGGAAGTTCTCGTGCAGACCTTAAGGGGAGGGAGCGCCCCTGTGCAAGGGGGGAGAGGCGGTATAAACCCGATGCAGGTCGGGCTTGGAATCTCGGTAAACAGTATAGATACTGACCATACACAAGGCAACACTCAGCCCACTGAAGTTCCCAGCGATCTTGCTATTGACGGCGTAGGGTTCTTTATCCTTGATGACGGGGAGAGAACATGTTTCACCCGTAACGGCAGTTTTAGGATTTCCGCGGACGGAACCTTAGTGTCAACAGCTGGATATAGAATCCAGGGGAGGCAAGCCAATCCTGATACCGGTGTAATTGACAGGACCTTACCTTTGGGAGATATCAAGATTCTCCTCGGCCAGGTAATGGAGGTCTCTTCTACACGAAATGTAGGTCTCAGGGGGAATATTGATTCCGCGAGCAGTGTGGGAAACACTGTGTCAGCGCCGTTTCATATATATGATTCGCTGGGGCAAGTACACCTGATGACGGTCGAGTTTGAGAAACTTGCCGATAACCAATGGGAGTGGAGATTTGCTGAAGACAGCGATCCATCCAACTCTATTGCCTCCGGGATTTTAGATTTTACCGCCAGCGGCAAGTGCGATACCCCGCCACAGCGTATCACGTATAACCCGGGCGGAGGCGCTGAAACGCAAACCTTCACCCTTGACTTTTCGTGGATCACCCAGTTTTCTGAAACATCCATGGTTTCCATGGGTTTTCAGGACGGGTTTCAAGCCGGGACACTGGAGACTTTCAGTATTGACGCAAGCGGGATTATCATAGGGATCTACTCTAACGGACAGCAAAAGGTTCTCGGGCAAATTGAACTTGCCACGTTCGCGAACCCGGCAGGTCTCTTGAGGCTCGGCGGCGGGCTGTACCAGGTATCACCCAACTCCGGATCCATGAATGCCGGCGAGCCAGGAAGGCATGGCAGAGGGAAGATTATAAGCGGCGCCTTGGAAATGTCCAATGTGGACCTGGCTAAACAGTTTACGGATATGATTATCTCTCAGCGCGGTTTCCAGGCTAACTCGCGAGTAATTACCACTGCAGATGAGATGCTTCAGGATCTGCTAACGCTTAAGCGGTAGAGATAAGAAGGGTGGAATCTGACATAATCAAGGTTTACAGATTTGATGGCTCGGAACTGGTGATAAACGCAGATCTCATAGAGACAATAGAAGCTACACCGGACACAGTTATTACTCTTGCTACAGGTCGGAAGGTTGTTGTGTCCGATAGCGTAGAAACCATCATTAAAAAGGTTATGGATTACAAACAAGCAATATTCCATGCATAGAGTGTGCCTGTCTTATACAGGGGGCAGGCCTGTCTGATTCCTGCCCCCTGTGAAAACGAAGGCAAATGTGGAGGCGTGACATGGACTTAACGACAGTTTTAGGGATCGCATCAGGGTTTCTTCTCATTATTATCGGGATACAAAAGGGCGGGGCTGCAAGGAGTTTCTTTGATCTGTCATCGATTTTTATCACAGTAGGTGGGTCCCTGGCTGCGACTGTAGTAAGTTTTCGCAAGCAAGATATTAAGAATGTCTTCAGTGTGGCGGCTATCGCCTTTAAAGAGATAACTATAGATTACACCCAAACCATCGAACAATTGATCTCCCTTGCCGACCTTGCCAGAAGAGAAGGATTGCTTGCCCTTGACAATGCGCTTAACGAAATTGATGATGATTTTTTGAAAAGAGGTCTGCAACTTGTCGTTGACGGGATTGATCCGGAAATCATAAAAGAAATCCTCGAGACCGGCATTGTGGAAATCGGGGAAAGGCACAAGATGGGCAGAAAACTTTTTGACCAGATGGCGACATTCGCACCTGCGTTTGGTATGATTGGGACCCTCATCGGGCTGATTCAAATGCTCAGAACCTTACATGATCCCAGTAAAATAGGGCCCGGCATGGCAGTGGCGTTAGTCACTACGTTCTACGGGGCAGTGTTATCGTATATGGTTTTCATGCCTCTATCTGCAAAGCTGGCTGTAAGGTCTCAAGAAGAGATGCTCCATAAAGCAATTATATTAGAAGGCATACTTGCCATACAGTCGGGGGACAATCCCAGAATTGTCTCGGAAAAACTGAAGTCTTACCTCCCGTCATCTGAGAGGGATAAGGTGGCATATGTCAGAGGGCGCACCCTAACCGGGGAGGAGGCAGGATCAGCTCTATGAGACGTAAATTACAGGAGGAAGAGCAAGGCGGGGCCCCTGGGTGGATGGTTTCTTATGCAGATTTAACTCAACTCTTGCTCACGTTTTTCATACTCCTGTTCGCTCTTTCATCCATAGACGCTTATAAGTTTCGCCAGGCTGTCATTTCCTTACAAGGAGCTCTTGGCGTGCTTCCGTCAGGTGCCGGCATCGTGGATGTTATGGATGTACCGCTCGGGCCTCCCTCCCCTAGATCGGATGATCAAGGCGATAGTGAGCCGGGTGCCATGGAAATGGTGAGAGGCGCGTTCCAGGAATACATTCATAGCCGATCCCTAACAGACAGTGTCTATTTGGAAATAACCGAGCGCGGACTTGTCGTAAGCTTCATGGATAAGGTCTTGTTTGATGTAGGCGATGCTGAACTCAGGCCGGAGGCCCGGGAAGTCCTGCGAGAGGTAGCTGTTATTCTAGGCAAAATACCTAATGATATAAGGATCGAGGGCCATACATGCGATTTGCCGATACGAACACCTAGGTTTCCGTCAAACTGGGAATTATCCACGAGCAGGGCATGCACTGTACTGAGATACTTCATTGAAGAAACCCACCTTGAAGCTGAAAGATTCAGTGCTATGGGATATGGTGAGTACAGGCCTAAAGCGCCGAATATGAACGAAGCTTCAAGAAGACTTAACCGAAGGGTTGATGTAGTCATTCTAAAGGACAAGGAAAAGCTGCTCTCGCCTGAGAGCGTTGATTGATAAACGGGGGATGAATTTGGCTATGAACCATAGAGGTACACAGGACACAATTGAGCTCCATGCAACTACCGGGCAAAGGCAGGTTAAGTCAGGGTCCGTCTTCCGAAAAAAACCTATATTGGTAACAGCCATTATCTTTGTACTAGCGATTTTGATTATTTGCGGAGCGTTTTTCTACAATGATAAGCATCTTGGCCAAGCAGCAAAAGGCGGCGAGAATTCGAAACCATACCGATCAGGGCCGATTCACTCTTTTGAGCCGTTTATTGTTAATGTATCAGGAACTAATGCAACCCGATATCTAAGAATCAGTGTCAGCGTGGAGTGTAGTTCTAAGAAGGCTCATACGAGAATGATTGAAAATGAGCTTAGAATTCGCGATAGAATTTTGGATCTTTTGTGTGCGCAATCCATTGAGGAATTGCTCGATGTATCAAGAAGAGATCGTCTGCGGGCTCAGGTAGGTGTCAAGATAGGAGAAGCCCTCGGCAACAGCGATGATAGTTCAGAGTGGGTCAGGTCTGTGTATTTTTCGGAGTTTACTATCCAGTGACGTGGGGGCGGTACCGTGGGTAATATCTTGTCTCAAGAAGAGATTGATGCTCTATTATCTGCTTTTTCCCAGCAAGAAGAGGATGAATCGGTTGAGGGTAAAGGCGCGTTGGACATGCGGCAGGTTAGGCCTTATGACTTCAGACGTCCTGATAAGTTCTCAAAGGACCAGATTCGCGTGCTTGAGATGATTCATGAAACCTTCGCCAGATCGTTGTCACCGTGGATGTCTTCATATTTTCGGATTCCGGTGAGAGTATCCCTTGATTCAGTCTCTCAACAATCCTTTGACGAGTTTTTAGCTTCCCTGGAGCTCCCCAGTGTCACCGTGGTTTTTGATATGGAGCCCCCGAGTGACAGAGGTATTGCTTGGATGAGTCCGGATTTGACTTCAGCGGTGCTGGACAGATGTCTGGGCGGTCCGGGCCGAAGCGTTGTAAAAGCCAGAGAGCTTACTGATATTGAAGAAAGCGTCTTGCGCGGTGTGATGGTCCGTATTCTTGACATGTTATCCATGGCATGGGAGCAAATTGCTCAAGTTACCTTCAGTCTCAGCAATCTTGCTTCAGGCCCGCAATTCGCTCAGATAACCTCAGGGACTGAGACTGTAGGCAGAATAGATTTACGGATAACTCTTGGAGATTCCTCCGGGGATCTTAGGCTATGCTTTCCCTACCCTCTTTTGCAACCCTTGATTCCGAGAATGGCGATTGAGAGGTGGTTCAGAAGGGAGAGCGATTCAGAAAAAGACGCTGAGGCCGGTGAAGCCTTGAGGAAGCGTCTTGCCTCAGTAGAAGTCCCTGTAGTGCTGGAGGTAGGCCGAGCTACCATATCAGTCAGAGAGTTCCTGGACTTGGAAGTGGGAGATGTCATCAAATTGGATAGTCGATACGGGAAGGATCTTGTTGTGCGCGTAGGCGGAAGGAAGAAATTCCTGGCAAGACCCGGGGTTGTAGGGAGGCGCTTTGCATTTCAAGTAAATCGCGTGGTGCATGATAGAGGAGGGACTCTAACATGACTGATGAAGTAATTGCCGGAAATGAACATGATGATATGACTCAAGAGCACAATGAGGAGAAGGCAGTTAAACGGGCAAAATTCGAACCTTTCGGGGAGCCGGGAAAGGAGACGCCGGAAGGCCACAGCAATATAGATCTTCTTCTCGATGTCCCTCTGCCTATATCAGTAGAACTCGGGAGATGTACAATGACCATCCGAGAAATCCTGGACCTCGGGGCAGGTTCTGTAGTTGAGGTAAACAGAGTGGCCGGAGAGCCGGTGGATATTCTTGTCAACGGCAGGCTTGTGGCAAGGGGAGAGGTTGTTGTGATAGATGAGAACTTCGGTGTAAGAATACTTGACATGGTTTCTCCGGAAGAAAGGCTTACAGATGGGATTTGAGTTTGTGCCTCGTGAGTAACAAATGAGAGAGGAGACCTGTAAGGGGATGGAACCTGCTCTGCCTAATCCTTTTATGATAAGTATCAAAATCGTCATCGGACTTGCATTTGTCATAGGACTTATTTACCTTGTTTGTCTCATTCTCAAGAAGATTCAAGAAAACAAGACAAGTGTATACGGCAGGCCTATCCTGGAGCTTGTAAGCACAATCAATCTCGGAGTGGGACCGGGTAAATCCGTGCATATTGTCAGGGCTGCAGACAGATTTCTTGTCATTGGGGCAACGACTGCAAAGATTACACTCCTCGCTGAGATTGACAAAGGCTTGGAAGAGATGAAAGTCGGGAATAAGACACAGGATGCCGAGGCAGTCAATGGGCGCGGATTTGATGAGCTCCTCGAAGCATATACACAAAAGTTCGTCTATAAAAGTCAGATGTCCAGGGGGTTAGAAGACCATAAAGATGAAAGATAAGAGGGAAAGAAACAAAAGGAGATTTAGGGCACGACTTTATGACTGTTTTTGGTTGCCGGCGCTTGCAGCTCTTGTGCTCATGTTTGCTCTGCAGTCTCCTTTCGTACATGCTCAACCTGCTGCTCAGCCGGGTGCCGGAAGTGGTTTGGGGGACATTCTCTCTATCCCCCTCCCAAGAATAGAGGTAGGCATAAGAGAGGCGAGGAATCCTGAGGATGTTCCTTTAGCTCTTCAAATTCTTGCGTTGCTTACTGTCTTGTCTCTGGCGCCTGCTATACTCATTATGCTTACCTCGTTTACCAGGATCGTGATAGTGCTTTCCTTTGCAAGGAGCGCCCTTGGGTCACAAAATGTTCCGCCTAACCAGGTAATTATCGGTTTGGCTTTGTTCCTGACATTTTTCATAATGTCACCTGCTTTCAATTCCATTAATGATCAAGCCCTAAAGCCTTACCTTGCCGGACAGATAACGCAGGAGGAGGCAGGGGCGTTAGCGTGGGCGCCTATACGGGATTTCATGTTGAGACAGACCAGGGAGAAGGACTTGGCCCTCTTTATCTCTCTTTCAGGGGGCGAGCGCCCTAGGGATCCAGGGGATGTTCAGGCTGTAACCCTTATGCCTGCATTCGCCATTAGCGAACTAAAGACCGCTTTCCAGATAGGTTTTTTGATATACGTGCCGTTTCTTGTGATAGACATGGTTGTGGCAAGCACGCTCATGTCCATGGGAATGATGATGCTGCCTCCGGTTATGATATCTCTCCCGTTTAAGATATTGCTTTTTATTATGGTTGACGGTTGGAACTTGGTAATAGGCTCACTTATGCGAAGCTTCAGATAAAACTTATAGGGGGTAAATTGAAGTGACCCAGGAATTTGTGATAGGCATTGCCCAGAGAGCAATCTTGGTTACGCTTAAAGTCTCCGCTCCGATTCTAGGCTTTGCGTTGGTTACAGGGGTGCTGGTGAGTCTACTTCAAGCTATGACCCAAATCCAGGAACTGACACTTGCGCTTATCCCTAAGATCCTTGCAGTCGTACTGGCTCTTGTGTTGTTCGGTCCATGGATGTTAAGGGTCCTTGTGGAGTTTACATCTGAGTTGTTTACTAACTTGCCACACTACGTGACATGACTTTAAGTATTGAGAAGAGAGGCAAATCCATGAGTATTGCCAATCAAGCCCTGATAAAACTTGAAACATATCTTATGGTTCTAGCAAGGATAGGAGGCATGTTTGGGTTTGCACCTGTTTTCGGGAGTCATAATGTTCCAAGACAGGTAAAAGCAGCGTTATCCCTTATCTTGGCTTTGGTGATATTCCCAGGCGTATCTCTGCCTATTGGCGGTTATCCGGAGAACCTCACAGGCTATGCCTTATATATAGGCAAGGAGATCCTTGTAGGGATTGTCATAGGATATGTGGCAGCTCTCATTACAGTGTCAGTGCAACTTGCAGGACACTTAATGGACATGCAGATTGGATTTGGGCTGGTTAACATAGTAGATCCTATTTCAAGCAGGCAAATTACTGTAATTGGGCAGCTTCAA
>JAKPFY010000229.1 GCA_029551185.1 Bacillota bacterium | reverse complement strand
TTCAAGACCAGGGTGTGCGGGGATGTCCTGCTCCAACTTGGCCGTGATCTTTTGAGATTGTTGCAGTAAGTCTAGCATGAGCGTTTGAGAACCGCGCGCCGCGCTGCAGGTGAAACAGACTGGGAGAGTGCCAGGATTGAGCGCCTACGGAAAGCAGTCGTGGGAATTACCTACGCAGGACGACAGGGGGGATATGGCAATGGACAATTATCAGGCAATAGTTGATTTCTTCAAGAAGGCTGACAAACCTGTAAAAGCAGGGGACGTAGCCGCTGCAACAGGTATCGACAAAAAGGAAGTGGATAAGGTTCTGGCTAAACTGAAGGAGGAAGGCAAGATAGTTTCTCCGAAGAGGTGTTTCTGGGAAGCCCAAAGGTAAGGCGCACAGAAGACGTGTCCTGTCACGCGCGCTTCAGGTAGAACACAGCCAGTTGCGTACGGTCACGAAGCTCCAGTTTTTCCAGAATTACGCTCAAGTAATTACGCACCGTGCCTTCGCCGAGGCATAGTGCTTCTGCGATTTCTCTATTGCTCAGTCCTTCTGCTACGAGTTTAATGATCCTCTGTTCCCTGCCCTTTGTAACCATAAGTGCGCCTATCTGCAGGATCGATCTGGAGAGCAGGTGCCCCACGTGGTCGTGGATCTCTCTGGCGATGCGTCCGCGTTCGTTGAGTGTAGCCAGGCGGATCTCGTAATCTTGCTTTTCAATGAGCTCCCGGTTCTTCTGCCTGAGAAGCATGGCCATTTCGTAGCTGTTGTCCCTGAGTCGCTTGGCCTCGGTTTGGCTCAGATCAAGCGCTGCCGTGCGCTGTGCCAACACATAGGTGACTGCCATTAGGGCTGCGCTCATCAGAGATGTGGCGATTGGGAGGTTTACGAACGAGACCATAAGTGATCCGGCGGCCGCCATTACCCACATGCCCTTCCCGGATGCATGGGACTCTGCCATGGCATCGTAGTACACTAGAGGCAGGAAGAGGCAAAACGCCGGCCAAATCATGCTTGCCATGGTATAGGACACGATGCTCGCTATGAGAAATGAGCGTGACTTGATGTAGCCATTGAGGGCACTCGCTGTTATTGCAGCCAGCATCGCCACGACGGCGGTGACCTCATCGGCCTTCCCTACCAGCAAGGCAGAACAACAACCGAGTAACAGCAGCCTGTCGATAATCGCTTGCATGGCCACGTCTCCTTCGGCAATAAGTCTACCACACCTACCTATGTCCATCAATTTTCAGTCTGTTCGGTCTAAGTCAAGTTCCGGTGGGTCCTATGCCCCTATTAGTCCACTCAGTCTCTGTTCGTTTTGGTTCGCCTTAAAACCTGCATACTAAGTATGAGTTCATCAGTTTTCGCTCGTTTTCCGAGGTCTTGGGTGGCCCCGCACGGTACGTACACTTTCTGAACTGCCGATCACTTATGGCGATCTACTTAGTGACAATTGTCATCTCTCGAACTGATTGCCGGCACTTACTCTGTGACAACTGCTGCCTATAGAATGAAGTCAGACGGAGCGAGGAGGAGTTATCATGCTCATTAATGTCGAGAATCTAGTGAAGCGGTACGGAAACCTGCTTGCACTGGATCATTTCGATCTTCAGGTAAAAGAGGGCGAGATCGTAGGCTTGCTTGGGCCTAACGGGTCAGGCAAGACCACCTCGATCAATTGTATCCTGGCATTGCTCAAGTACGACAAAGGCACTGTCGAGGTGTTTGGAATGCCTATGACGCCGGATGCTTACGACATCAAGCGAAATATCGGTATTGTCATGCAGAACGTGGCTGTTTTCAATGAGCTGCGGGTGGATGAGAACATCGACTACTTCTGTGGACTATATGTTCAGGATCCGGGCACTCGCCGCCGCCTGGTTCAAGAGGCCATTGACTTCGTGGGACTCGGCGAATTCCGCAAGTCTTACCCCAAGAAGCTTTCAGGAGGGCTGTTGCGCAGGCTGAATATTGCGTGTGGCATAGCTCACAAGCCGAAGCTCCTCATACTTGACGAACCCACGGTTGGAGTGGATCCGCAGAGCCGAAACAACATTCTTGAGGGGATTCGGGAGCTTAACCGAGGCGGTACCACGGTAGTATACACCTCGCATTATATGGAAGAAGTTGAACAGCTATGCACCTATGTCGTGATTATGGATAAGGGGAGGACGTTGGCTACCGGCACCACGGAAGAGCTCAAAGCGATGATCAATGACGGGGAGACTATCAGCGTAGAGATGTATATGCTAGACTCTGACGATCTTGCCCGGATCCGGCAGTTGCCTCACGTGACCCAGGCGCAGTTGGTTACAGCTGCCATGGCTGACTTGGCCATTGATACCCCGGTCGCTATGAGATCGTTCGGCAGGACCCATGGTTCTCACGAGCCATATTCTTACTACTATGCGTACTGCGCTTATGCTTTACTTGCCATGATCATAACAGGCGTAAGCTCAATCATGATCGCGTTCAATGAACCGGATCTTTACATGCGTAACCTGTGCGCCCCGCTACCGAAGAGAACCATGAGCTTGCAGCAGGTCACGGAGTGTTCGCCTTAGGTTGCTGTGGCAATCTTCTCAGTAACGTTGCTTCTCAGTAAAGAACGGAGGGTATCGTATTTCTAGTGAGTATCACGCTGCCGCGGAAGCAGGCTCAACGGATGGCTGCCAGGCTCGCCTGTGACTTTTAAGATTGAGTTCAAGGACTCAGGCTTGGCTGAAAATGCAGCCGGAATGCCATATTCGAAGCTACTCGATGCAAAAACCGTGGCTTTTTCCGCCGATGATTACTTGACTGCTTTTCAGGGCCTGCAGGCTATGATTGTTCTGGCTTGCCAGGGATTCCGGAGGGTTTTAGGAGACTTCCGAGGGTATGGATCCATGCCTTGCCTCTTATCAGGTACAACGTTATTATGATAGATAAGGCCTTAACGTTAATATAAAGGACAGGCGGTTTTCAGGTGGAGATTAACTGTTGACAGCTAAAGAAGGTCTTCTAAAGGCGGCAGGTATCGTTGCTGTTTTGTCTGTAATAAGCAAATTCCTTGGGTTTGCCAGGGAAGCGTCTCTTGCTGCAGTGTTTGGTGCCACATATGCTACTGACGCTTATTTAATGGGCCAGACCGTCCCTGTGGTTATTTTCTCTGCAGTGTCAGCAGCTTTGGGAAGTACGTTTATACCGGTGTTCTCTCAGGTGCGTCAGGTACATGGACGTGATGCCGCCCACAAGATGGTAAGCTCAGTCATAAACGCCACTTTCCTCTTGGCTGTGGCTTTCATCGCAATAGGCGAGTTCTTTGCAGGTCCGCTAACCCGCCTTGTAGCTCCGGGATTCAAAGGAGAGGTGTATGCTCTTACAGTTTCCATGACCAGGATTATGTTTCCTATGGTCTTATTTCAGGCTCTTTCCGGCCTTTTGACAGGGATGCTTCAAGCTGACGACAACTTTGCAGTCCCTGCTGTTGCAAGTTTGGCTTATAATATTACTATTATCGGTTCCATTCTTCTTTTAGGACCTAAGTTCGGGATTCCGGCTGTCGGCGCAGGGACTGTAGTTGCCATTGCAGCCCAAGTCGTTTTCAAGTTGCCGGCTATTGCCCGAACCGGATACCGCTGGAGCCCTATCCTGAATCTAAATGATCCCGGTCTTCGACGTATGGGCGCACTGATAGGCCCTGTGCTTCTTGCCACTTTTGCAGGACAAGCGTCCACATTGGTAAATCGTATTCTGGTATCAGGTCTGGCAGAAGGAAGTTTAGCTGCATTAAACTATGCCACCCGCCTGATGGGGCTTGTTCCCGGTGTGGTGGGCACATCCATCATTACAGTGATGTATCCTACACTTTCACGTCTATCCGCAGCTGATGACTGGCAAAGATACAGCAAAGCTTTTTCTGAATCCATTAAGATGATAAGTTTCATACTGGTTCCTGCTGCAGTGGGAATGGCGGTGCTCCGTGTCCCTATAGTTCGCATAGTCTTTGAAAGAGGCGCTTTTGACAGTGAAGCCACACAGGCGACTGCATGGGCGCTTTTGTTCCTGTCGCCCGCTGTTGCTCTTTTCACCTTGCGTGATATGACAAACCGAGCATTCTATGCATTGCAGGATACTACATCCCCAATGGTGGTCAGTATTTTCTCAGCCGGGATTAATATTGTGTTAAACATTGTTCTTGTAGGCCCGCTGGCCCAAGGGGGCCTTGCACTTGCCAACACCTTATCCGGCGCGTTCGGTGCAGGAGTGCTCCTATGGATCCTTAAGAACAAGCTCCGAAAGACAGGTTCTTCTTCGGTGTCTTTAGGAGGTAAAGCTATTTTGGACTCCCTGTGGCGCGTGATGCTTGCTTCGGGAATTATGGGGGTTGTGGTTTGGTTTACCTATGGCGCAGTTCAAGTCTGTATTCCCGGGAGCGCAGTCCTTGTGCAACTCGTGCGTCTTCTCATTCCGGTGTTAGTAGGTGTTATCTCTTATGTTGCACTCGTTTTCATTCTTCGTGTCCCTGAAGCGCGCGTTGTCGCGACAACCGCCCGCAATGCTCTTCATCGCGTTCTTTTAAAGACCCGTGCTTACTCTGATCTCCGAAAACAGGCGTAACCTGAAAATCCGCATCTGTCACTGTCTCTTTTTCAATCCTGCGAGTAATCGTCTTTTCTGATCTCTACTTTATGAATACCTACGACCAGCCGACACTATGAGCATATATGCGCTGCAACAGTCAAAATGCAATTACTGCACAAATATACGCCATAAAATTCTGAATAACATATTTGGTTAAAGAAGGATTTCCCGGTATTGTGTCGTAATGTTTAGTTTAAAGGCAACGAATCAGCAATACGTGCAACATTATGCAACATAAGAGCCAAGGAGACGAGACTGCAAATGGGAACCACAATTCGAGAAATCGCAAGACAGGCAGGTGTTTCACCGTCAACTGTCTCAAGGGTTTTGAACAGAAAAGGAAACATCAGCAGAGAAACTCAGTCCAAGGTAATCAGCGTTGCCCGTTCTCTGGGGTATCCTATTCCCGGCGATAGGGTTCAGGCTGAGGGCTCAGCTGCAGCAGGTACAGTCGCTATTGTATATAACAAGCGGTTATCGCCTTTGGTTACTGACCCATTTTACGGCACGGTTGTGGCGGGTATGGAAGAAAGCCTTCAAAGGCTCGGATACAGAGTATTGCTACGAAGCATAGACGGTGTGGACGGACATGCAGGCCTGTTTGAGCAAGATTCCGCAGGGAACCATATCGACGGGTTGCTGTTGGTAGGGTGTGACGTAAGTCCGGATGTCATGAGTGAAGCCAAGGAGCGGGACATACCTATTGTGCTTGTGGATAACGAGTTGAAAGAAGGCGGAGTTGACTCTGTTGTCTCAGATAATGAGGCAGCTGCTAAATGCGGCATGCAGCACTTCTATGCTCTCGGCCATAGAAAGATAGCATTCATAGGAGGTCCTCAAAGCCATGTTTCCCTTGCGCAGCGCTACAAGGGCTATGTAGGGGCATTAGGGGATTTCGGAATTGATTATGACAAAAGGTGGACCGTCTTTGCTGAGTCTGTCGAGACGCACGGCCCGGAGATCGGATATGAAGGCACTTGCAAACTGATGGAAGGGCCAAAGAGACCGACAGCGATATTTGCGGACAATGATATGACAGCGCTCGGTGTTCTTAAGGCCCTCCACGAGAAGGGCATTAAGGTTCCTGAAGAAGTTTCGGTAATTGGTTTTGATAATATTGAGGTCTCCGCTCACACTCATCCGCCGCTGACGACTATGCATATTCCCAAGATGCAGATGGGTTCCCTTGCCGCGGGAAGGCTTGCAGATCTGATACAGGGTAAAGACTTGGCGCCCATAAAGATAGTGGTTTACGCAACACTTGTAATTCGGGATTCCACAACTCACCTTTTGACATGATGGCCAAAATCTGACTGAATCGGAGGTGATTCATAGAGTACCCAAGAGTAATGTCTTGTGAGAGCTCTGAAACTCCAAAGAAAATAGTCAGGAATTATCAAGATTAGGAGGGAATGACAAGATGTCAAGCCATGGACGAAGGTTGTTTGTGCTGTTTGCGTCGTTGTTTCTGGTGTCGACACTTGTGATTGGGAGCGCAGTTGGGCTTGCCGCGTCAAAGACAAAGATTAGATTGGCTACGTGGGCAGGGGTTGATGAGGCTAACGAACTCCAGGAGATTCTTGACCGTTTGAATGCGAAATCCACTACTTATGAGATCGTCCAGGAGTCAAGTCCGGCTGAGTATGATACGAAGCTTATAACAACGCTTGCGGCTGAGGCAGGCGCTGATCTCTACTGGATCGGCCAGGAGAAGATACCGAGCTTTGCATCAAGAGGAGTTATGATGGATCTGACTGATCGAATCAAAGCTTCAAAGCATCCTGCAGCGAACCTTGACGACTATTTCGGGCCGACAATGGAGCGCATGATATATCAAGACAAAGTCTATGCGCTGCCATGGATCAACCAACCGGTGATGTTATACGTCAACTTGGATCTCTTCGATAAAGAGGGAATCGCATATCCTGATGAGACTTGGGATTGGGATAAGTTCCTAAAAGTAGCCAAAGCGCTGACCGTGGACAAGAACGGACGTCATCCCGGTGATAACGGCTTTGATCCTGAAAACATAGAGCGCTGGGGCTTCACGCTCAACGGATGGCCGCCAATTCAGATGTTCATATGGCAGGCAGGCGGAGAAGTGATATCTGAAGACTTCAAGTCATGCCCGGTTGACTCGAAAGAAGCTGTCCAGGGCGCTCAGTTCTATGTAGATCTAATTCACAAGCATCATGTAGCTCCGCCTCTCTCAATCATAAGAGACCGCGGGTTTGACACAATGTACAAGAACGGTCAGGTTGCCATGTTCATGGGCGGGGCAGCCGATGACCTTGACTACAAACCTGACTTCCGCTCTCAGGCGTTTATGATTCCAAAAGGGCCGTCAGGCAGGAGATATAGTTTCCTGTGGGTAGGCGGTATGTCAATCAATGCCAAGACTAAACATCCGGATGTCGCGTTTGAGGCGTTCCTCGACCTCTCCGATGCGATCCATCATTGGAAAGTGGTACCGCCACGCAAGTCTCTTGCCACCGCAGAGGCCCTGGCTGAGCTCAAGCCGGAGAAAAAGCATTCTCTCCCCGCTATAGTCGAAGCAATGAACGACACTCGTAGCTTCCGGATCTTCCCCAACTACGCAGAGTGGGACAGCGTCTTCTGGGATCAGTATGCGGATCCTCTAATTAACGGAAGAGGCACTGCCGAGGAGTTGGCGAAGCGAGTAAAGCCTTTGCTGGAAAAGACGCTTACAAGCAAGTAGGTAGCATGTAGCGCCTTGAGGTAGCGGCGGTCATGTTAGGGCTCTGGGGCGTGGAGGCGTGGACATGGCTGCAGTAGGGTAGGCGCTCGGTATCCGGGATTTGCGCGTTCCGGGCCCTGCCCTCAGTTACCTCATTATTTGCGTTGCTATGTAATTCAGACTTTACGGTTCTATAGCGCTTTTAAGGCGCGTTGTATCAGGAGCCACAAGATACGGAGGGAGCACAAAATGCAAGAGAGTCTTTATCTTGGAACCCTGATTCGCTACGTGCTGACCTTTGTAATGATGGTAGGGCTTAGCCTCGGCGTCTATGGACTGCTTAGGCTCTTTCGTGTCCGTGAAACCTATGCTACAGGCTATGCCTTGATTTCGCCATGGCTTGCGGGGTTTCTCATTTTTACCGCAGGTCCCATTCTTGCCTCACTGGGGCTTAGTTTTACATCATATGATCTTTTTACTTCTCCTAAATGGGTGGGTTTAGACAACTACCGTTGGCTTTTCTCTGATACTCTCAACTTCTGGCCGTCAGTTAAGCTTACATTATCATACGCTTTCTTGAGTGTCCCAATAGGGGTCATCGGCTCGCTCCTCGTGGCGCTCCTCCTTAGCATGGATATCCGTGGGATTGGGACATACAGGACCATATACTACATGCCTGCGATTCTTCCTGAAGTTTCAGTCGCCCTGTTGTGGCGGTGGCTTTTTAACAGCGAAGCCGGCCTTCTCAACATGGTCCTTAAACCCTTTCTCAGACTTGCAGGAATTAAGAATCCTGACTGGTTCGGGGATCCCAGGTTTGTGCTTCCTGCCTTTGTCATTATGAGCGTATGGGGTGTTTTCGGCACAAACATGGTGGTTTTTCTGGCTGCAATCAGGAACGTTCCCAAGGTTCTTTATGAGGCTGCTGAGATAGACGGGGCAGGAGGTTTCAGGAAATTCTGGAGCATAACCCTTCCGCAAATATCCCCTGTAATCCTACTTCAGGTGATAATGGGCATTATCGGAGCCCTTCAGATATTTACGGTTGCCATGTTTACAAGGCCGACTTCAGCTGCCGGACGTTTCATGAATCAGCTCATCTACGAACGAGGCTTTCTGCAGCTTAAGATGGGAGAGGCTTCAGCTATTGCCTGGGTGTTATTCCTAATCATACTCGGACTGACCTTGCTGGTCTTCCGCTCATCAACTGCATGGGTCTACTATGAAGCGGAGGTGCGAAAATGAACGGGGATACGGTGACAAATCCGGGCGCACTTGCTTTGAGGCGCAGAAGACGCATAAAGACTCGTCTGTCCAAGGCAATAGCCTATATTGTGGTTACTCTCGGGGCAATATTGCTGCTTGTCCCCTTTTTCTGGATGGTGACCACATCGCTGAAGGATTTAAATGAGGTGTTTGCATATCCGCCTAAGTGGATCCCAAGGCCTCCCGAATGGCGCAACTATCAAGACGCCTGGCAGGCAGTGCCCTTTGGGAGGTACCTGACTAACACCGTTTTTGTAACAATACTCGGAGTCTTCGCTGAAGTGGTAAGTTCAACGCTGGTAGCTTACGGATTCTCCCGTTACTGGTTCCCAGGAAGAGATGCGCTGTTTTTCGTGCTGCTTGCAACTATGATGCTTCCTTTCCATGTCACATTGATCCCGACTTATATGATCTGGAAGAATCTTAAGCTCCTTGACACGTTTGATCCCCTTCTGTTGCCGGCATGGACAGCCTGGGGGCCGTTTTACGTATTTCTTTTAAGGCAGTTTTTCATGGGGATTCCGAGGGACTTGGAAGAAGCTGCGATAATTGATGGCGCAAATGTAGTCGAGACCTTTGGATACGTCATGCTGCCACAAGTAAAGCCTGCGATTTTGTCAGTTGCAGTCTTTGCGTTCAGGGGTTACTGGAATAACTTCTTAGGACCGCTCCTATATCTCAACAGCATGGAGAAATACACACTTACCTTGGGAATGTATTTCTTTATGGGAGGTGTTCACGAGGCGCCTAAGTGGCATTGGCTAATGGCAATGTCCACGGTTTTTGCCTTGCCGATGCTGGTGATTTTCTTCGTTGCACAGCGTCACTTCGTTGAAGGGATTTCGCTTACGGGGATAAAAGGCTGATGAAGGATGCGGGCAGAGGCCGCGGTTTGCTGCAGCTCGGACCGGGCGATAAGGATAAGGTTACGAGGGAGGGAAGCAGAGTCGCCGTCTGTCAGAATCCAATACCAACCTGAAACCTGTCTTAGACTCTTTCGAGCCTTTGTGCGGGACGGTGCAATTCTGATGCGGCGACGGATAATTCAATGAAAGAGTTTATATGCGGTGTAAATTACTGGCCACGGAATGCCGGGGTTCACATGTGGAAGGAATGGGACAGTGAATCCATTGACGCGGAATTCAGGCAGATGGCTGAACTGTCTCTTAATGCGTGCCGGGTGTTTCTCCTTTGGGAGGATTTTCAGCCTGATCCCTACAGTGTGTCTGAAGAAGCAATGGTAAAATTTGATGAACTGATAAATATCAGCAAGACGTACGGCATAAAGCTGATCCCTACGTTTTTTACAGGACACATGAGCGGTGAGAACTGGGATGTTCCATGGAGATCAGGGCGCGACCCTTATGAAGACCCTTTTATGCTCCGGGCCCAGGTAAGGCTTGTCCGCGAGTTTGCCCATCGTTACAAGGATGAAGATGCCATACTGCTCTGGGATATTTCCAATGAACCGGATATTTTCCAAAAACCGAAATCGATAGATGCAGCATGGCTCTGGACGCATTTGCTGTATAGGGAGCTGAAAGCATATGACCCGGGACGTCAGGTAACCCTTGGCATTCACGCGACATCCCTGTTTTGGTCAGAGCCTTTCAGAATAGGCGATGTGGCTGAGGTAAACGACATTCTTTGTATGCATCCCTATCCTCTCTATACGGAGCTCTGCCCTGAGCCTTTGGACAGTTTGCGAAGCACATACTTTGTCCCGTTTGCATGCAGGTTTACAGAGGGCATGGGGGGGAAAAGGGTCCTTCTTGAGGAATTCGGATCCACAACTCAGATGGCAGCCCCTGAAGTTGAGGCGAGATTCCATTCCGCAGCCTTATACAGCGCACTTGCCAACGGAGTCATCGGGGCATTGGCTTGGTGTTTCGGGGATTTCGTAAAGCAAACAAGACTGCCGTATGAGTCCACCCCATACGAAGTGGGTTTCGGGATAACAGAAAAAGACGGCAAGGTCAAAGAGAAAGGCCTCGTGCTTTCAGAGTTTGCAAGGACAGTCCGGAATGCACGTGTGCATGAGCTTTTGCCTGTCAAGTCTCAGGCTGCGATAGTGATCCCAAGAAAGTACTATGACAACCCTGATCCTGAGAACACTCCTACGAGGAATGCAGCAGTGCTTTTTGCATCCTTTATCCTGGCAAAATGTGCAGGGCTCGATGTGGACTTCATAACCTGTGATAAGCTGGCAACAGACGAGATATCAGGGTACAAGGCTCTCTTTGTCCCATGCGCCGCGCGCAGAGGGACACTGAACATCTCTGATTTCGCGCATCTTCGGGACTTTGTGAAATCAGGAGGGACATTATATTGCTCCTATGACGGGGTTGCTGTCTCCGGGATGGAAGAGGTTTTCGGTATGACTGTGTTCCATGCGAGTGCGCCTCAGGGGAATGAGTGGATTGTCGAGGTTCCGGGGCGTAAAACGCCTCTTTCAGGTCCTATACCTGAGCAGTTAGGTCTTGCCCGAAGAAAGCATCTAAACTTTGCCTGCTCTACAGGTAGCATATGCGATTCCCAGGGGGTTGTCGTGAACCGGTATGGCGAAGGACATGCCATATTCGTCGGATTCCCGCTTGAACTCTATCTTGCTATGACTCCGTATGTTTTTGATAAGGACGCATATTACGAAATCTACTCTCTCGTAGCTAAGACAGCAGGGTTGGATGTTGCATGGAAAGACCCGAACCCGGTAATTGAGGTAAGGAGATTCACCTCCCCGGAAAGGGATGCATTTGTTGTTGTAAATCATGAGCCTCAGGAACACTTGGTCAATATCTCCGTCCCTGATGACATAGGAAGGCGTTCAGCCCGATCATGGCGTCACCGGACTGAGACAGAGGTTAAAGACGGGAAGATATCTCTCGTGCTCGGACCGTCTGAAGGCGATATAGTTGAAATTCTCTGATAAGCTCAACTGAACCTGACGGATTAAGAAGACTTATGTCGGGATAATGAATCACTGCTCGTGCGTTAGACTAACGTAACATAAATGAAGATGTGCAAATGTGCAAAATTATGAGCAACACATGGCAACTGTGGAGGTGTGCCAATGGTTAAACTCGAGAGACTGACTGACAAGCCAATTTTAAGACCTGTGCCTGAGCATGCCTGGGAGAGGGCTGCGGTATTTAATTGTGCGGCAGTCCTAAAAGACGGAGTCTTTCACCTTATATACCGCGCTTGCGACCTGCCCAGTCACGAAAGGTTCGGGGCTTATGTTTCCACAATGGGGCATGCTGTGAGCCTCAACGGAGTGAATTTTGCAAGGGATGATGAGCCTGTATTCTCCGGAGAAGGCCCCCAGGAGAGGCGGGGCGTTGAAGACCCGAGAATAGTGGAGCTTGACGGCAAATTCTATATGATGTACACAGCTTTCGGCGCAAGGTTTGACGAAGACTTCAGAATATCCATGGCGAGCTCCGCTGATCTCATTAATTGGTCGCGTCACGGAGTGGTCCTCGATGAACCTAACAAGGATGCTTCGCTTTTCCCGGAGAAAGTTGCCGGCAGGTACGCTATGTACCACAGGCGTCATCCCAATATCTGGATGGCTTTCTCAGACGATCTGGTAAATTGGACTGACCATCAAGTGGTTATGGAGATAGTGCCTGATTCGTGGGAGTCGGAACGGATAGGCATTGCAGGTCCGCCTTTTAGAGTAAGTGAGGGTTGGGCCTTGATCTACCACGGTGTCGATCCTCTCAACACGTACCGTTTAGGTTGGGCGCTTTTTGACGGAGATGATCCTACACGGCTCGTATATCGGCAGGCTGAACCCATCTTAGAACCTGAGCTGGATTGGGAGAGGGAGGGCTGGGTTCCCAACGTTGTCTTCAGTTGCGGACAGATAGTGGCAGACGGCACGGTTTACGTCTATTACGGCGGCGCAGATGCATGCATAGGCGTTGCTGCCGCAAGAATAGAGGATTTTGCAGCCGAATAGGGGAAATGAGTCGGCGCCATTTGCGGAGGACGGAACGGATATTGTAGTCATGGGACGCAAATAGAGGAGGCAGTAAGGGAAGGCTGTGTTTCTGCTTCGGGTGTATGCGGAGCCCTTAGCAACGAAAGCAGCCAAGTTGCGGATGGGTAGGAGCAGTAGTATGGGAGGATGCGAAGATGACTCGAATCATGCGAATCTCTCTGTTGGCAGCCGTAGCGTGTGTCCTCATTTTGGTGATGAGCTTTCGTTCCGGCTTGATGTCCGCTGCGGAGAATGAAGAACGGAAGTATGTGAGCGAGGCCCACAGGGCCATAAATGAGATGGTCAACTTGTCCCACTTGGACTACTTGCGTGACGAAGTAGTCTCATCCGATGGGACGGTCATTCCCATCTGGTGGATCTACTGTGAACCGTCGGTTCCGGGTGACCGGGGCTCGGAATATAAGTACGTAGGAGCGGCCGGTGAGGGCGTGAGCTGCGTAGATGATGTGGCTAGAGCAGCCCTTGCATATCTTGCCGAGTACGAGCGGGCTCGGGACGAGCACGCCCTTGACATGGCAAGGGCGTGCTTCAAATTCATTGAGTACATGCGCACGCCTGGGGGCCATTTCTACAATTTCATTCTGGAATCAGGAGCCCGTAACCTAAAGGGCGCTGTCAGCAAAAAGGGGGTCAACTGGTGGACGGCCAGGGCCATGTGGGCATTGGCACGCGGTATCAGGGTCTTCGATGAGGTCGATCCGGAATATGCGGCCTGTTTGGAAAAGCTAATCCAGCCTCCCCTCGAATCAATATGGAAGCTCCTCACTGCCCATGGGCCTTCCGGATATGGGGAGTACATGACAGTTGACGGCACGAAGCTGCCGGCATGGCTCGTGGAAAATGGATCTGATGTCTCCGCCGTCCTTGTGATGGCCCTTTGCGAGCTGTACGAGGCAAGGCCGAGCCGGCAGATTGCCGAGACGGCAAAGATGCTTGCCGACGGAATAGTCGGGTTTCAGATGGGCACACCTGATGAATTCCCTTTCGGCGCCCATCTACCATGGAGCCAAACGATCTCGAATTGGCATGGTTGGGGCAGCCATCAGATAAAGGCCCTTGCCATGGCGGGAAGGGTTTTCGGAAACGAGACCTGGATACAATCGGCCGAATTTGCGGCCAACAGCTTTGTTACACATATGCTAGCCTCAATCGGAATGTTCGCCCATATGGGCCCTGTGCCACTCACTTACGTTCAGTTGTCGTACGGGGCCCAGACCATAACTGCAGGCCTTCTGGAGCTATATCGCGCGACCGGCAAGGAAATCTATGCAATCCTTGGTGGGATCTCAGGATCCTGGTATGCAGGGAACAATGTAGCCGGTTACCCAATGTATGATGCGACAACCGGGCGCGGCTGGGACGGGATAGATCTGCCCGGGTCTGAACGCGAAACAGGCGTCAGCTTCAACTCAGGCGCGGAATCGACTATCGAGGCTGTAACTGCAATGATAGAGCTTTCTCAAGTGGCAAAGGCTTGCGAGTATATGAACCTTCGCAACAGATGGAAATATGCTTATCAAGTCGTGGAAGCGGAGTCTTTTGACAAGCCTGTGTCGGGCAGCCCTCAGAAGATATGGTCTGAATGGACAGGCAAGAATACGCCGAGCGGGGAATTCTACGTGACCGCAAGGGCAGGAGACAGCTTCAAGCTGGAGTTTACGATCCCCGAAGACGATGTTTACGTCCCATACGCCGTCTTCGAGCGACAGCCGGTTGCCCCGGGTCAGGTCGGCATGACCTTTTCCATAGACGGCAGGGAACCCATTGTGGTGGAAATGGGCGGATCCTCTGGCGCGAAATACTTTGTAATGGAGAAGCTCGCGCCTATGGTTGAACTGGAAGCGGGTCGGCACAGTGTGACCGTGGAATTCACAGGCGCCGGCAAGACGCGGACCGCGGCTTTGGACGCTTTGGTTCTCCAGCCGATGATAGAGTATCGCCATATGACAGGGCCTGACTTCCAAAACGTAATCATTGCTCGGAGCTTCGCTGATAAGGTTTCCGGCAAGATCATCAATGTTGACGTGGGGCACAGCGCTCCGGGATTCGAGATCGTATTCAATGTGAGACGCTACAACAGGGCAGGGGATCTTGTGTCAGCGGAAGACGTAATTTGCCCGGTCCTTGGAGGCACTGAAGGAGTTCAACTGAATCTGCCTGTGGAAGCGTTTGGATATACATTGGTTGAATGGCGGTGAGCCTTCGGATGCTATGCTTAAGCTAAGTGGTGTAGAGCCCTGGGATCCTGGGATTCTGTGCCTATGACCTGTTGACCCAAGACTGATCCAAGGGGGTAGGCAGGTGACCCATAAACCGGTTCTTCTGCCCCTCACAACTACCGAGACTCCTAAGGCTGTCGGAAGCGGTGCATGTCCTTAAACGTTAAAGGTAATATTGCTTACGATGAAGGATATTTGGGTAGCGATGGCGAATGTAATCCCTGTAAATCATGTAAATCATACATCTTTTACGATTAAGTAATTACGGGGGGTCAAATGAGCGCTCTCAGCCTTCATCAGTTGCTGTCACGCCGTTACAAGATGCTGGTTTTCGACTGGGACGGAACTGCGGTAGCTTCCCGCAGTGGGCCTGTGGATCACCTCATATGGCGAACAGAGGCCTTGCTCGGCAGAGGCGTGTGGCTCGCTGCTGTTACCGGAACGAATTTCACCAACCTCGACAGGCAGTTCTTTTCCGTCCTTCATCCGAAAGTCAAAAGGAATCTCTTGGCATGTGTAAACAGGGGGTCAGAGGTATACGGTTTTGATTCCGATGGACGCCCTGTCAGGCTTTGGGTCCGGGAGGCGACTCATGCTGAGAACAGAATGATGGATGAGGCGGTCAGCATGGCCCAGCGAGTCTTGAAGGAACAGCATGGTCTTGCGACACAAGTCATCTCTAACAGGATGAACAGGCGCAAGCTCGACATAATGCCCTTTCCCGAATGGGAAGACCCTCCAAAGGAGCGGATCGGGGAGCTCCTTAGGGAAACCCAGGCGCGCCTAAGGGCTGCCGGCCTTGAAGGGATACAGTCCGTTATTGACTTGGTAAGTCGTTGCTCCGAAGAAGCAAGATTGGACGGCAGGGTCACGAGTGATGTAAAGCACGTTGAACTCGGGCTTACTGATAAATCCGATTCTGTGGATTACTTAGTTGAACAAGTGGCAAAGCCCAGAGGCATAGATATGTCAGAAATACTTTTCATAGGAGATGAGTTTGGGTCTTTCGGAGGCTCTTTAGGCAGCGATTCAAAGATGATTACGCAGAAGACAGAAGACGCGAGCTTCATCAGCGTAGGGCAAGAGCCTGAAGGCGTGCCCTCGTCTGTGTACCATATGGGAGGTGGAATTGAATCATTTGTTAAGATACTGGATTCGCAGATGAAGGCGTGGAGGGAGCATGGGGAGATTATGTCAGTCGATAAAAGGCGGACAGACGGCAATCCGCTGCTTTTGCCCGCGGAAGACAACTGGGTGGCTTACGAGATTTCTTGTGCCGCTGAAACTGCAGCTTCGTACGAGACTCTCTTTACATTGACCAATGGCTATTTCAGTGTGAGGGGTGCCCATGAAGACGGGCTGTACCGGGGAAATCCCGGCTCGTTTGTTACAGGCGTATTCGATAAGGCCCGAGGACCGTACGATGTGACAGAACTCGTTGTGATTCAGGATCCGTTACCCATCGAGATCCAGGTAGATGGGGAGAGAATCGGGGAGACAGGTATCAGCGGTTACCGTAGAGAGTTGGATATGCGAAGCGGGATTCTTCGCCGCGCTTACAGATGGAGTGATAGTCACGGACGCGTTATAAGAGTGGAGAGCGAGCGCTTCGTATCTGCCGTGGATGAGCATTTGCTCTGCCTTAGGCTCTCCCTGACCATGGAGCGCGGGTCGGGACGGGTGCTTTTTCGATCCCGCTTGGATGGGGATGTATCTAACTCCGGCGTGGCGCATCTCAAAGTGGATTTTGCCCAGGCAGAAGGCGATGGAACAGCTGAGGTGTGTACGACGACCATTGAATCAGAGATAGGTATAGCTATGGCCTGCATTCAGCGGGCAGGTGTTGCAAAATACCGGGGCGAGGCAGGCAGGGAGCTTTCGGGCGCTTCTGCAATTCTTACGGAGGCGGTCCCATATTCTGATAAACGCGCTGCCGGTCATGATTTTGAGGCTCTGTTGGAAGAGGGCGAATCTATAGAAATACATAAATTTGTGGCTGTGCATACTTCCCGAGACATGATATGGCGCGGCCGAAAGGGAAAGCCGGACATGGATGAATTGCTGTCTGCGGCGCAGGCGAACGCGAGTAGAGCTGCGTCCTCCGGATTCTCAGAGTGCAGGCGCGGACATATCGAGGAATGGCTCAGGAAGTGGGAACACTGTGACATTCGCCTGGATGCGCCGGACCGTGACCGGATGGCTGTGAGGTTCGCCTTGTACCATCTGGCGTCCCTGGGACCCCGAAGCGACGATACAGTCAGTATTGCTGCTAAAGGGCTGCATGGAGAGGGTTACAAAGGCCATGTCTTCTGGGATACGGAGATCTTCATTCTTCCGTTCTTCGTTGTCCAGTTTCCGGACGTAGCCCGTCGCCTTCTTATGTATAGGTATAATACATTGCCCGGCGCCAGGCGAAAAGCCCGTTGTAACGGTTATCGTGGGGCGATGTACGCCTGGGAAAGCGCGGCTTCAGGCGATGAGACTACGCCGAAGTGGTCAATGCCCCACCCGGAAACAGGGGAAAAGACGCGGATTTGGTGCGGAGAGCTTGAGGACCATATCACTGCCGACGTGGCGTATGCAGTATGGAACTACTCTCGATGGACCGGAGATTGGGACTTCATGCAGGCGTACGGTATGGAGATAATTGTGGAAGCAGCTCGGTTCTGGACGAGCCGCGCAGAATGGAACGATGAGAGAAAAAGATACGACATACCCCGTGTGATCGGTCCGGATGAGTTCCACGAGCACGTAGATAATAACGCTTTCACCAACTACATGGCACACTGGACGTTGCTTGCAGCTCTTGACCTCGCCGAGGAGTTCCCGGAAGATTGGAATAGGCTTGCCAGCCTGTTGGGCATTGGCGAGGACGAACAAGACGAGATGAAGCGGGTTGCCGAGGGCCTTTACCTCCCTGTGCCGGATCGGGATTCAGGCGTAATAGAGCAATTTGAAGGTTATTATGGCTATGATGATGTTGACCTTGAGAAATTGGAGATAAGCGCTAAGAATTCCGGAAGGTCTGTGGAAGAGGTCTTAGGGCGTGAGAAACTTGTGAGAAGCAAGTTGCTGAAACAGGCGGACGTAGTGATGCTGGGTTGTCTCCTGCCTGACCTGTTCAATAAAGGGATCTGGAACGTGAACTGGCGCTACTATGAACCTCGAACCACTCACTTGTCATCGTTGAGTGCGTCCGTGCATTCAGGGTTCGCATCATATTTGGGTCTATCTGACGACGCATACTCTTACTTCGAGCGGTGCATCTCTATCGAACTCGAGGACGAGAAGGGAAACCTTAAGGACGGGATACACGCTGCGAATCTCGGGGGAATGTGGCAGGCTGTAGTGCGCGGGTTCGCGGGAATACGACTACTGGATCCGCACAGCCACGGCAAGTCATATCGTCGGCATGAGCAAGCGGTTGAGCCTGTGATCTCCATCGATCCACGCCTGCCGAGGAGATGGGACAGGTTACAGATCCCGTTCGAGTGCCAAGGCAGGCGCCTTCTGGCGGTCATCACTCCCTATCGGGTTATTGTGGCGAACAAGACCGATAATACCGAAGCGGGCGGAGACAAGTCAGTCATCATTGAATGCGCAGGCCTGCGCCGACGCATTAAAGAAGGGCAGAGCGTAGAGTTTATCCTCGCCTGATTTCGGTTGTGCCTTCAGCCCTTTATGCCTGTAAAGCTGATCCCCTCTACGAAGTAGCTCTGGAACACGATGAACAACACGACTACCGGCAAGGCTGATATTATGGTTCCCGCTAACATGGGGCCCCAATCGAACGCCACAGCGTACGTGCTCCTGAAGTTGAGAAGGCCGATGGTTAATGTGTACTTGTCAGCAGGTGATGTGAGTATCATCAGCGGCCAGAAGAATTCGTTCCATGTGCCCTGGAATGTGAGGATTGCGAGGGCGCCCAGGGATGGACGGGCCAAGGGAAGCATGATCTTGAAATATGTCTGTATGGTGCCTGCGCCGTCGATTTTGGCCGATTCCTCCAGGTCGCGGGGGAGAGATTCGAAGAACTGCTTCATGGCTGAGAATATCAGTCTTGCCGTCCTTGTCGAAGCTCTTAAAACCCGTAGCGTACGCAAAGGCGCCCATTCGCGCAAACTCGGGAGAGAGGCAGACCCCATAGACGCCTGGAAAAGCCGCCTGTACCTTCCGGAGTTTGTCGGTAAAAGTATTCCAGTCATCGTTTTCATCAGGATAAGGAACCTTCGCGATATCGAACATGTCCTTGTTATAGATAAGCGCTAATGTGTTAAAATCCTTCGGTATGCCGTACACCTTTCCATTGTAGGTGAATGCGTTGAGAAGAGCAGGTATTATGTCTTTCTCCTTCAGAACCTGGGATTTCGCTAAATAAGAGTCAAGGGGTTCGACTGCCCCTGAGGAGAACAGGCCCTGAGACCAGAATATATCGACGTAGAACAGATCAGGCCCGGTCCCTGCTGACAATGCGTTGACAATCCACTTGTCGTAGGAGTCAGGTATGGGCTCGTATACTACTTGGATCTCTTTTAGGTTCGGCTGCACGAACCTGGCGATGAGTTCTTCGACTATTGCAGTGTCAGTTCCACCGAAACCTGCCACCCGGATCTTGACTTCGGCGGCTTGCGACACGGCTGCGCACGCCAACATAACCATAAGCACTGCCACACACAACACTCTGCGAACCTTCATCTCATAATAACCTCCTTATGAAGTCGCGTGTAGTCCGGCGCCTTGGGCGATTGCCCGGGCGCGTTCAGTGAGAACGCATAGAACAACGGTGTCTCCGTGATGCTATGATCTTTCGCTTCGCGTGCGCAAGGCTGACAGACTCCGCAACGATCATGGAATCTACGCAATCTGAGCATTGAGGCTTCATAGCTGTCAGTGCGCCTGCCGGACCACCCCCTTTGCGGGTTTGCCTTTACTTTGCTCTGCTGTAGAGCCACGTACGATCAAATTAGCCTTAAGGAGAACTCGAGACGGCGGCGTTTCTCCATTGCACGCTGAGATCAGTATCTTGGCAGCGGTCTGGCCTAGTTCGTACCGGGGTTGGTCCAGGGTGGTCAGGGGCGGAGACGACATTCTCGCCATCTCAATGTTGTCGAATCCGACCACCGAAAGATCCTTAGGGACGTTAAGCCCGCGTTCCCTGGCGCCCTCCAGCACGCCGAGAGCCATAAGGTCCGATGCTGCGAAAACTGCAGTCATGTCCGAAACTCTGTCTATCATGGAGAGGAATGCCTGCTTGCCTCCGGCGACTGTGAAATCCGCTTCGGCAACCAAGGATGGATCAAAAGGCAGTCCCAGATCGTCCAGGGCGCTCTTGAAACCCTCGAATCGCTCACGGCTGACCGAGGCCTGCTTGTATCCATTGACAATGGCTATCCTCGTATGGCCCAACTCTGCCAGGTGCCTGACGGCTGCATGGACAGCAGACACATTGTCACATCCGACTGAGAACGTCATCTCTCCGGCTAAGGGCATGTCTATAGTAACTATAGGAATTGTCGATTCCTTTAGATCCGCAATCCACGGGTCATCCGTGCGAAGCCCCATTAAAAATGCGCCTTCTACCATCCTCCGCTTGCAAAGGTCGATATAGGACAAGCTTCCCGAATCGGGCGGACGATTAGCTTTGAATACCATCATGTCGTACTCCTCTTCGACGAGCCCATCCAAGAAGCCGTTAATTACCTGTCCGGAGAAGGGGTGAGAGAAACCTTCGCCTTTTTCTCTGCCCAACACAAAAAGGCCAAGCACTCCGGACTTCTGAGTTACCAGGGTACGAGCTGCAATATTGGGTTGGTAGTTCAGCTCCTCTGCGGTACGGAAGATCCGGTTCCGCGTTTCTTCGCTTATATCCGGATACCCGCTTAAGGCTCGGGAGACTGCGGTTACTGATACCCCGACCTTTTCGGCAATGTCTCTCAGTGTGGTACGGCTCATGCGTCTTTGTCCTCCTTCTTTTTCATGTGCGATCGTTATGAGACACGCTTCAATTCTCACGGAGCTAAATCGCTTAAGCCCTCAATGAGTCTGTTAAAGTGTTTATACCTGCAACGTAGTATTGTAAAACCCTAGTACGTCAAGATATCGCTGCAATTCACGGATGAAATTACTTAAACGTTAAACCTAATAGACACTATTCTCCATGCGTCTGAAAATTCCTACCTAACTTCAAAATTACATTTCCTATCTTCTTAATAGCTTTCACCGATCTACATGCTTTCTTTTTCAGAGCTCTACGGGTGCAGAATATATTTGTCTTCAGGGCAACGGCAGGCGACGCGGCGGTTCTCATCAGATAATCACGGGAGGAGTTGAGGCCGGAAGGGCGAAAGCCTTATCAGACCATACAAAGTCAGTTGTCTTGAAGAAGGCGCCTGTGATGTTAGGAGGCATGCCAATGTATTTCCTTCTTGAACACGTTAGCAGGATCGCTCGAGAACTGAAAGGCTATGTTGTTTCAGAGGCAGTTCCCATAGAAGAGTTTCAAGTCAAGGAAGGCAATTTCCGGCGACCCGAAGATGCGGACAAGGAGGCTTCGGGCTGGACGAGGTTCCACCCTGAAATGCACTGGGGTGGAAGGGATTGTCATGCTTGGTTCAGGGCCGAAGCAACAATTCCCCAATCTTTTGCCGGCATGCCGGTTGCTATCAGCGTGCAAACGGGGGATGAGGGAT
>JAKPFY010000226.1 GCA_029551185.1 Bacillota bacterium | reverse complement strand
ACGGGTAGGCATAGAGTTCATTTTCGACGAACCGCAATACCTCACGCTCATATCGTTTGTTGTTTCTGATATTGGCCACCTCCTTCACCTGGGCATCAGTCCCCCGGGTCCAGATGTCTGTGGCGCCACATCAGTATGCCGTCCAGGTTCGGACTGCCGAACTTATCAAACTCCGGATCGAAGAAGGTTGTGAGCCTCAAATTCTGTATGCCAACCACCGGCGCGTAAAGGTCATACACGCTAGCATAGGGAAGGTCGTGGGCAAAGATATAGGCCCATACGTCACGCCAAGACCAGTCTCTAATCGGCGCACAATTCAACATCTTTTTTTCTCGCCAAATTGAGCCTTCTGTCTTAAGCCTACGCTTGACGCTTTCTTCTGCTCGCAAACCCAGGAATACCATGTCATATCCCTCTTCATCCCGAAGTTTTGGGACCAGCTTCCCAAGGTATTCCCGACCAAGGACGTTGATTGCTTTGCGCCCGAGACGCTCGTACTCGGCAGATGTCTCAACTCGAAGGTTTCGTGCTCCAATGGCCTTTGCATGGTCAATAAATTCCTGCTCTATCTCACGAGGAATGTAATAGGGCCCATAGTCCCAATGCAGAACCATGGTATCAGGAGCCTGCTCCAGGACCAGGTGCAGAACGCATGTCGAATCCTTGCCGCCGCTAAATGCCACATAAGGCTTTCTGCATTTGGCCAGAGCCTGGCGGATGCATTCCCGGGCTCTTGAAACCACTTTCCTGTGTTCTTCAGCCCCAGCCCAGGCTGTTAGAACCTTGCGCCATTCGCTCATTTCCATGCAACATCATCCCTTAACGTGCACCTGGCCCCGGGCGGCACACACAGTGCAACGTTCTGCGGGGCCCAGTACGGTGCTTTCCAGGCGAGATATGCCGCGTCTTCATACTCCTCGCAAAACTCTACCGGTATGGGCCGCATGGCTACACCGTTGGCCACGAGAGACCAGTCTGCCGCAGTCTCTTCAAATACCACATCCCGAATTATACCAAAGCCAATGCGTACATCATTACCCAGGCCGACCAGGTACTTCTCGATGAGCTCACGGATGATTTCCATATCACCATGGACATAGTACGTAACCTCTTTGCATGGCACGTAAGGTTGCTTCATCATGAACGACCTAAATGTGCCCGTACCCTGGTATATCTTCTTCTTATCGAGGTTGTGGGCCCAACGTTCTTCAAACCGCTTGTAGATCTGCGTCACCCTCAAGCTCGACGGGGTAAACATACTGACACTGGCATGATAGAGTTGACCGGTGCGCTTGAGCGGTAACATCCTGCGATTCTCAGGCAAATACGGGGTAAGATTGAGCTTCTTCGGTGTGATGTAAAAATCAGGGCCCAGAGAATCCAGGAGCATCAGGTGTGCCAGGAGTCCGTCGAAGTTGATCCACGGTGTAGTGATACATACGGGTGACCCCACCTTGAAGGTGATCTTGAACGGTCGCATCCGGCCCCACCGGATGGGCGGGGCCGCCTCCATGATCATTCTGAAGTAGTTGGCTTCTTCTAGAATGCCACTCATAGTTTTTCCTCCAGTTCAGCCAGCAGAGCCACAATGTCTTCCTTCTTCTGTTCGACAAACTCAAGATACAGACTCTCGTCTGGCCGGAGCTTGTACCCCAACATCACCTTACCGTCACCGCTGGAACCCCTGCCGCCCACATACGGTACTGCATCGAAGAGGTTGAGCAGCCGGCCGAAGCAACTCACTTGGAGCTCGTCCGGGATGTGCAAGACAAAACGATGGTAAAACTTCGTACCCGGCACAAAGCACTCATAATTCACCTTCATCTGCACAGCCTGCTCATCATCTTTTCGTTCGGCGCGCAGATCATCTCGGCGGGTGATGAAGCTTTGGTCGGTGAATATTCGGATGGGTTGTTTGGCCCTCTCGTCAGCCTGATAGGCTGGCGGCAAATACGGCCGGTACTCCTCACATATGGGCCACATGTGCTCTACTGTGAGAATACCCTGGATCATCTGGTTGCCGATGGCGCAACCGAATATCGCGATGGGTGGTATGAGGTCCCGGACGCGCTTGCGAAGTGTCAGGTCAATGTACCCTGAGGTTTCTTCCGTGGACTCCAGCACTCCGCCGGAAAACAGGGCATGATACAGCTTCGTGTTATGAATCTCATAACCGACAAGGTCGAGGAAGTCTTTCATAAGCAAGCGGCGCAGCTTGCCCCGGATACCGTTGCCTGACAGGTAAGGAATCGGGACTTCACCCAGGCCGTCCACGAACACCATGATGGTCCTGAGCACCGGCGTCGTCCCTGTTTTTTCGTCACCGCCGTGAAAAATAGGGGTCAATGCAGTTACCGTACCTTCAATCTCGACATATCTCTTATTCATGATTTCAATCCCTCCTCAGGAACGTGGAAAACCAACTCTTTTTGTCTGGCATTTTCCCGCAAAACGCGAATCTCTTTGGCCCGCATAATGGCCAGCATGGACATAGGGATGTGCTCCAAGTACAGCTTGTTCAGTACCTCCCGTTCATAAGGCCGCAACTCTTGTGTGATCACAATTGCTTCTTGGGGTAATGACTGAAGACCAAAATAGTTGGCCAGTTTACTGACGGCCTCATATAGTGTGGCCCGCCGGCTTGCAGCCCTGACGCGGTGGTTGAATATGTCGTAAGATCCGTGCCGTGTTCTCATTTTAGCCCAGTCGATTGTGTTATAGATAATGGCCAGGAGTTCAATAACCTTCTTTTCATTTTCTGGCGACATCTACAATCACCTCCCATAGTGGGTCGCCTTTGAATGAGCCTAGCTGCCGGAGCATAGATTCCCGGCCTTGTTCGTATGCCTTTTGCCAGGATTTCATCTTGAATTGACCCGAAACAAGTTCCGTCTTCGTCAGCCCGAATTCAAGGGCTTCGTCGGCCCATTTTGCATATTCCCGTGCACGCTCCCGCTCAAAGAGAATCGGGATGTCGTAAGACTCATGGGAAAACCAGTAGCGATTCGGATTGCTGGCAATCCGATGAAGACACGAAAGCCAGGTTTGCTTCTGTCCACGTTTTGCGATGTGAATGAAGAACGGGGCTTGTGGTGGATTAAAAAGAATCTCCTGCGCTTCGTCGTTTCTGAAGATCCGAAACCCACCAGAAACGGACGCTGCCCAGGATTTCTTCCGAAAGGTTTGATCCGAAAACAGGTATGCACACTCAGGACAGAAGCAGTTACCCGACAAGAAGGACGCCCAGCCCATGAAATTATTAGATACCACTTTTTTGATCGGCTGCCCCTGCTCGGTAGGCCTTGAGCACAGTACACAGGTACCTGATATATCCCCGGCCTGAGGCTCATCCTGCCGTGCAAGGAGAAGCAACTTACCCAAGGTCAAACTCATACTTGTTCACCTTCTCTATCCAAAATGCGATTTATTGCCCATGTGAGGGCTGCCCGAGCTCGGCGCTCCGTCTCTTCATCGGTCAACCCCCGCCGGCGACCCAAGGCGTAGTCTGGCAACACCTCTGCAATTAGGTCCAGGTCATCAAACATTATGCTGTCATTTGCCTCCTCCAGACACGCAGCTAGAAACAGCAGGTAGTTTCTCGCATCTGCAATGCGCTGCTTCAACCCTT
>JAKPFY010000225.1 GCA_029551185.1 Bacillota bacterium | reverse complement strand
ATCCGCAGCTTTGCGCCCTTGTTTTTCAACAAGTTTGCCTTGTCGTGAGAAATATATGGCTGACTTATTCTTCTGTTTGACAGCAGTATAATATTAGCCTATTAGGAAGCTTCCGACTATTCGCCATAAGGCTTATTTTCTGATGTCTTCATCTGGGTCTTTTGACCTATTTCGATGATTTTGGACTAATTCGCCTGAAGTATTACAAGTGTGTCCCCGAAGACTGTCTCAGTCCTTAGGAGCGATCCTTGAGGCAGCTCCAGAACCCAGGCTGCTCTTAGCGTCAGCGGACCGAGCCTGTTGGGGAGTAAAGGAGAGATGATATGAATGACCTTGCCGCCCTTGGAAACGTAAGCTACATCTATGGGAAACTTCATTCCAAAGCTATGCACGCCCTTACACGGACGAATAATGAGGCCTTCGCCTTCTTCCAGTGAAGACCTCCCAAGCAAACCCTGCCTCCGCTGGGCATATGTTGTGGCAAGCTCTGCGGAGGAAGCAAGCGTCGTTCCCTTAGTAGTACTTAGAACAATAGCAACTCTCGGCGTTCCCTTAACACCGGCCACACTAGTTTTATTATTCACCACGCATATCAATCACCTTGTCACGTTATTCTATGAGATCAATCCTGTGTCTTCATGTCTTTCTACCGGCCCCTTCTGTCAAAAACCCAAAAGAGTCTCTGCTATCTGGATTATCGCAGGGCCTAAAAGCACCACAAATAACGTAGGGAATATAAAGAAGATCAATGGAAAGAGCATCTTGATGGGGGCCTTCATAGCTGCTTCTTCAGCTTGCTGCCTTCTCTTTGTCCGCACTTGTTCAGCTTGGATCCTTAGAATATTGGATATTCCCACTCCAAGCTGATCCGCCTGGATAACAGCGGACACAAGTGAAGTTATGTCGTCAACTTTCACTCTCTCAGAAAGCTCCCGTAGCGCATCCTTTCTTGGTTTCCCTACGCGAATTTCCCTAAGCACAATCCCGAACTCATCTGCCAGCGGGCCTTTCTTTCTTTCCACCACCTTCACTAAAGCGGCATCAAAGCCCAAGCCTGCCTCTACGCTGACAGTCAGGAGATCGAGAATATCAGGCAGATCTCTTTGAATCTCTTTTCCCCTCTGTTTTGCTTTCGATTGCATCATTGTCTCCGGCACTACCCAACCAAGACCTGCAGCCACAAGGGTAAACAACAAACCACTGCCAAATCCAAGCCTGTACGTGATTAAGAGTACACCAAAAGGAAGTATGAGAAGGGTTACCAGACGTAAGATCACGTAATCCCCGGCAGACATCTTCCACGGGTTGCCTGTGGAGTCAAGCTTGTGCTTAGCCGCTTCCATCACATTCTTTGGGGTAATGGATAAAACGAAACCTGCGGTCTTTCTCGCAACAGGACCGAATACCCTCTCTACCAGAGGGCGCGCCAGTTCCTGTTCGCGCTCGGTAGGCACTCTGCCAAGCGCTGAGATTTGCTTCAATCGATCCTTGACAGTAGGCGTCTTCTTTAACTCAAACAAGTAAATGGTTAAACTTGTGACACTTGCAAACGCAAAGACTGCAGCCACAATCGGCATACCCGCACCCCCTAAATCTCAATGGCAACTATCTTACGAATTGCCAGAATGCCAATGAGCTCTCCAAACACAGCCAGCCCCACCATTAGCCTCCCGGTAGGATGTGTGAACAGAAGGCTGATATACTCAGGATTAACTGCATAGAGAAAGACCCCCAGCGCAGCAGGGAGGACTCCTATAATGAGTCCTGACATCCTGCCTTGAGCTGTCAGCGTCTTAATTTCCTGGCGCAGTTTTACGCGTTCTCTTATGGTCTCTGCAATATTGTCTAAGACTTCCGCCAGATTTCCACCAATCTGCCGCTGAATCAGGACTGCAGTAACAACCAATTCAAGATCCTCGCTGCCGACACGGTCAGAAAGCGTTACCAATGCAGTCTCCGTGGGAGAACCTAGGCTCATCTCCTTCATGGCAGATGTGAACTCCTCTGAGATAGGCGGCGACATCTCCCGTGCCACCATATCCATGGCCTGCAAGAAACTGTACCCGGCCCTAAGCGAGTTGGACATTATAACCAGACCGTCTGCAATCTGAGCGTCGAACTTTGCAAGTCTTGCGCCCTGTCTGGTCTTTACAAAGACATTAGGCAGGAGGCCCCCAATAAATGCCAGTATAAGTCCGGCCGCCACATGACCAAGCACTAACCATCCGTAGGCCGCCCCTACAAGCACTAGAATAAGGTTTAATCCCATAAACTCTGAACCGCGAAGCGGAATATCCGCCTTAGCCAGTTCCCGCTCAATCTTAGAGGTGTATTGCTTGTCTTCAAATGCTTTGCCGAACGCTGTCAGAATGCTGCGGATTAACTCGTTTACGGAGTGTTTACGTTTCCCGCCGTCATCAGCGCCTAGCAGGCCGGCCACCTCATACCTGGACTTCGGTTCAGGCTTTGAAAACCGTTCAAGCCTCCTGAGTCCCGCACCACGCTCACTGACAAGCTTTGCGATTCCAAAGGTCGCGAATCCTACACAGGCGAATACCAGAACTGATATGATGATTGCAAAGACTTGTCCCGGCATATTATTGATTCTCCTTCCTCGGACCAAATTCGACCCTTATATTCCAAATCCTTCTACATTTCTGTAAATTTGTCATAATTAGTGAAATATGTCGTTTTACCCCTGAACCACACAACACCCTTAATGATTTCCTAAAGAAGAAACTCGAATTTACCGCAGAGCACCTAATAGTCCACAAACATTCCAGGAGGCACAGTTATACCTGCAGCTTCAAACTTATCCAGGAACTTCGGTCTAATGCCTGTAGCCCGAAATCTCCCCATGACACGCCCGTCTCCGTCAACACCTGTCTGCTCAAATATGTAGATATCCTGCATGGTGATGACATCGCCTTCCATTCCCAAAACCTCGGTGAGATAGGTGATCTTACGACTCCCGTCCCGAAGCCTTGCCTGATGCACAATGAGGTCTATGGCAGACGCAATCTGCTCACGAATAGCCCTAAGCGGAAGCTCCATCCCAGCCATCAGTGTCATAGTCTCAAGTCTCGAAAGCATGTCCCGGGGTGAGTTGGCATGGCCTGTTGTCATTGACCCGTCATGGCCTGTGTTCATCGCTTGAAGCATGTCAAGGGCCTCTCCGGATCTGACCTCTCCTACAACAATCCTATCCGGCCTCATTCTTAAGGCGTTTCGCACCAGATCGCGGATTGTAACTGCTCCTTTGCCCTCTATATTCGGCGGTCTTGCTTCCATGGTGACTACGTGTTCCTGGCGAAGCTGTAATTCCGCAGCATCTTCAATGGTAACTATTCGCTCATCAGGAGGAATAAACGAGGAAAGCACGTTGAGGGTTGTGGTCTTTCCGGAGCCTGTCCCTCCGGACACGACTATGTTCAGCCTTGCCTTCACTGCGCCTTCCAGAAACTCTACAACAGTAGGAGTCAATGTGCCGAACCTCACTAAGTCGTCAGTGGTCAGGGGTTCCCTTGAGAATTTACGAATGGTAATGCACGGCCCTACAAGGGAAATCGGAGGAATCACCGCGTTTACTCTGGATCCGTCAGGAAGTCTCGCATCCACCATGGGACTGGCTTCGTCTATTCTTCTTCCGATGGGCGAGACAATCCTCTCGATTATGTGCATCACGTGATCTGCGTCACGGAATCTGACGCCTGCCCGTTCAATTCTGCCTCCCCGCTCTACGTATATCATTTCAGGCCCGTTGACCATAACCTCTGTTACGCTGTCATCCTCAAGCAGGGGTGTGATAGGACCGAATCCTATTACATCGTCGATGACCTCGTTTATGATCCTCGTCCTCTCAGAGCGGATTAAGGGAAGAGGTTCTTCGCTTAGAACTTGCGAAGCAACCTTCTCAACCTCACCGGCTAATCTCTGCCTATCCTCCATGGATGAAGTTTGCTCCAAGAATTCAGCGTCGATTTCTTTCACGAGTCTCGAATGGATTTTTTCCTTAATCGCGATATGAGGGTCATCAGGCAGTTCAAGCCGAGGACGAAGCCTTACATCTTCCACAGGCTTTACCAATCGAAGCTCTCTTTCCTCAAGTCTTTCTTGGAATGCCAAGACCGGTTGCGACTGCAGTCTCTCCCAGGCTCTTTCATCAACTCCGGGCCTTACTCCCTTTGCCACCTGAGAATCCTTAATGGTTCGTCCCTGGCTGAATCTTTCCTCTTGCTCCTCTGATTTTGCCCTTTGAAGCCTTTCTCTAAGGGACATCTGTGTCGCCCCCTCTCAACCATGTATGAAAAAACTGAAAATCCCGGCAAACATGCCGGCAATCCTTCTTCTCGGAGAAATGCCTTCACAGTATGGGCCTCCCTTTTCTGTCCTCTCCCCTCCGCTCTGAGGATCCACGATCCTGGCAAGGTCTTTGATAGCGAGAGATACCTTAGCTGTGGGATTGCTCAACACGAACGGCACCCCTTTGTTGACGGATTGCACCACTAACCGGCCGTCACTGGGAATATGAATATCCACCGTTCTCTTTAGGGCATTCTCCATCTCACCTATGTCAACACCTATTTCTTTGGATGACCTGTTGACCACAAGCTTAACTTTGTCATCCTCATAACCTAAAGCATCCATTATCTCCAGACAGATGCCGGCGTTTTTGATAGCCGGAAGCTCTAAAGACGTAATGAGAAAAATAATGTCAGCCGCATCCATCGCTGTAAGAGAAATATCAGCAAGCCCCTGTGGGAGGTCAATAACAATAAAATCAAAGGATTCCGCAAGAAGGCCCAGGATAGCCTCGACATGCCTGCCGGTTACAATCTCGGATTGCTCAGGACGGAGAGGCGAAGGAAGAACACGAATGCCGGTATCATGGGTAAACAGGCATGCCTCCACAATCTCTGAGTCAACTTCTTCTTCCCTGGCAATATCAGCGATTGTCCTAACGGGCACAGTGTCCAGCATAATGGCTATGTCTCCAAACTGTAAATCCAAATCCACCAGAACCACACTGCGATTGGATCTCTTTGCGAGTTCTGCTGCGAGGTTCGTGGCAATCGTAGTCTTCCCCACCCCGCCCTTGGTGCTGAACACAGTGACAACTCGCCCCAGCTTTCGCTGAGGCGCGACAATCGGCATGATCCTGGCTCTTCTTTGGACTTCCAGGTCATGGGTCTTACGTATTGTGTTTATTAATTCATCAACAGAAAAGGGTTTGACAAGGTAATTCCTGGCCCCTGCTGCCATCGCTTCTCTAAGATACTCTTGTTCGCCCTGGACTGACAGAATCACAACAGTACTCATGGGGGCTTCTACAGTGATTATTCGAGTAGCTTCTATTCCATCCATGACAGGCATGTTTATGTCCATTAGAACAATATCCGGCTTCAGTCTCTTTGTGAGAGCCACAGCCTCCTTGCCATTTGAGGCTTCACCTATCACAAGAAACCCGCAGTCGAATGACAGAAGCTTTCTAAGGTTCTCCCGAGTCTCGCCAATATCGTCAACTATTAGGATCTTAATGGGGGATGTTCCCACTTACTTCACTTCCCGGACCTTTCGATTTCAGATACCCCCCGGATATCAACGTCTAAGACCTGCTCCCTCCGGACGGTCTCACCGGTCCTCACAATCTTCGGAGTGATTAAGATAACAAGCTCACTTTCGCCCTTCTCAAATTTTTCGCTCTTGAACAAACTTCCTATAATCGGGATATCTCCAAGGATGGGTATCTTCTTCACCATTTTGGCCTCGGTATTTTGAATCAGGCCGCCGATTGCAATGGTTACGCCGTCCTCCACTACAAGATGAGTGGACGCCTTCCTCATTCTCAGCGCAGGGATGGTCGCAACGCCCGTGTCCAGGGCATTAGTCCAATCAAGGGATGATACTTCAGGCCGGACGTCAAGAACGATTCTGCCTTTTGCGTCTACAACAGGAAGCATGGTAAGTCTTACTCCATAGGCCCGCCACTCGAAAATCGCCTTGCCGTCAGCTTGTCCCATGTAGACAGGGATTTCGCCGCCTACCAGAAAATCCGCTTCCTCTCCGCTCAACGTGAGGAGGCCGGGGGCTGCCAGGATCTTCGCTAAGTCCTGGCCTACCAGCGTGTCAAGGACCGCACGGATCGGGCTGAGCCGCCACAACTCCGCGACAACACTGTTTACCGGCAACCTAGACTGCCATACCTCTTCAGGACTACTGCCTAAGCCCGGACCAAGAGGTGAAGTCCACTCGCCAAACATGAACGAGCCAGGGCTGAATGCACCGTCAATCACACTGCCCCATGATATGCCCAGATTCTTTAGCGCACCTCTGTTGATCTCGACTACCTGAACTTGAAGGAGGACTTGAAGTGGATTTCTTATATTGACCAAATTGACTACGTCTTGACTGAACAGCGAAGCTATCCTCTCTACCCTTTCCAGATCGTTTTGAGACTCTACATCCCCTTCAAGCAAGAGCTTTCCGTTAACAGATCGAGCCATGAGATTTGGGAACCCGATACACTCAATCACCTGGTCTTCCAGAGGAACCTCCGGCGCCGCCGGGAACGGCTCCGGAGGTGGGAGAGGAGGAGCCGTCAGCCTGGCATCAGCCTCAGCCACTCTGACAAGGTTAACTACATTAGGGGCATAAAGCTTCGCCACAGCCTCAGCTCGTACCTTAGCATAATCATCGGACACTTCACCTTCAAGGAGGGCTGTTCCGGATACCACCATAACCTCTATTCCAGGATCGGAAAGAGCCTCGATTATTTTAGCCTTCAGGTTCTCATCAGAATCCTCAGGACACAAGCCTTCCGGTTCACAAAATGAGGCCTGGGTTTCTCCAAGATTGAGGTTTGCATCCTGTGATTCGACCTCGACTTCTGAGGTTTCTGCATACTCCTCTTCTTCGTGGGAAAAGGCCTTGACATCCAGAAAATTCAATACCTGCGGGGCGAAAAGCTTCGCAAAGGTTTCGGCGCGTTCTGCGTCACTTGCCTTTTCAACCAGTCCTTCAAGGATTATCGCGTCTTTCACAACGCGGACATTGACTCCGTCGATTCCTATACCTGCTTTAACTTCAGATGCGTCTATTGTCTCAGACGGCGGCGGGACCTTTGGATTCAACACAGTAACGAGATTTACGACCTTATCAGCGTAGGCTTTGGCTATTTTATCCACACGCTCATACTCAGCGTCTGTCCGGCATGTCCCTTCAATAATCAGGGTGGACTTGGCGAACCTCACCTCTATGTCACCAAGACCGATAACCTCGGAAATCTCGCTGAGGAGGTCCTCGTTATCCTGATACACCCGAATATCGTACCCTCGTCGCCCCGAAGAATCCCAGACATAAAGGGTGGTTCTGCCAAGGGCTTTGGCATTGACAATAAGCTCTGTTTTGGAGACAACAACTACGTCAGCGATATTTGGATTTGCCACTGCCACCCTTACTACGTCTTCCAAAGTAAGGATCCTGGAACACCCTATCACTATCCCTAAAGGTCTACTGACAGCAAATACTATAGCTTGCTCCGCCGAATCCACAGCATGCCCCTGAACCTGCGCTCCGCCGGCCATCACCGTAGGGGCGCACAAGACTAAAGCTATGCCAAGAATGAAAGGTATTGTCGCCTTTAGGTGAAGCTTAACAGGCTTCCGCCTGTCACTTAGAATCATGGTTTGGCCACCTCCCCACCTTCAATCAGGGTAACATAGGTCGTCTGACTTCCCCTGATTACCTCTACTATTGACGGCGCCTTCCCTTCTTCAGGAACAGCTCCCGGCCCGCTTGCTTTTGAGTCCTGTGAACTCGTGCGCGGCTTGACTACTGCGGGTCCGGAAGGAGGCTCTCCGGAGTAGCCATTTAGAGTTGAAGACCGCGCAGAAGCACTGTCAAGGCCGGATTTAGGAGGTGACCAACCTTTGACTTCACGTAAGAGATCATGGGCAACTATGCCTTGGCCTCCTGTTGCGCCGGCAAACATAGGACGCAGTGCAAGGCGCAGCTTGCCTATTCTCTCGGCGAGAGCCAGTTTTTCCGCTTCACTTGGCGTCACAGCCAATGTAACGCTGGTGGTGACCTTAGCTTTGCCCTGACTCTTGTCCTCCATTTCTTGGGCTACGGCAAGCACCTCTACATCTTCCAGCGCTGTAAAAGCCACATCCCCCGTTTGGCCGACACCACTTGCCGTGGCAATAATATCGACCCTGTCCCCGGGCTTGACAAAGCCTGCAACGCCTATAACTTCATCCACGGGGACAGTCACTGCCCTCATATCCTGAGGGACAGAAGTCACAAGGCCAATACGCTCATCTTCCCGATACAGCCTGTCCATGATTATCTGCTCGCCTTCGAGAATCTCATGTTTTGTTATCAGCCCCACGATATCAGCAGTATCCCGCGCGACCTTTGGATGGGCTGCTTCTTCAGGGACTTCCTTGACATAAATCAAGTCCTGGGTAAGCTTCGTCCGTGGAGGAATGGCTGACTTTGCAGCAACCACCGTCACAGTCGTTGTAGTGGCAGGAGCAGGCGTCATAGTCTTCCCAAGGTATATATAAACGCTTACTGCAGCGACCAATCCACAACAAATAGCAACTATCAACATTAATTTGCCACCCTTCATCCAGCCCCCTCCTCTTATCAATCAAGCAAATGATTTCGGCGAATAAGAGCTTCTCATCTAGTTATCGAGACGGTATGAAACGACTCCGTAATCGTTTATGTTTCCAAGATCTCCGTCTGCCGCCCACCTGACAAATCTCCCTGTTACAGTACAAGCATTACCCGCCCCTTCCACGGCTTCCACGAAAAATGCAGCGAACCCGATAAGCTTTACCCCACTGCGACCTGTCACATCTAAGGAATCTATAACCGGCACAAGGAGTAACCTCTTACAGCCCTTGACGAAGCGGTCATATGTACATTTGGGCTCATGGTTACACCCTCCTATCCTGAAGTCCACACCTGACTTGGTAGGGCCGGCCATATTACCCGGCTCAGTCTCGAGAATCGTAGGGATTTCATCCCCTACCTCGAGTCGCCCTTGATAGCCGTACTTAATGTTGTTCAAATAGTTGTTTGCCCCTGTCCCGCCTAACGCCAAAGCCCCAAAATTCCCGGGACCGACTTCACCGGAGTTTCTCGGGCTGTATTTCATTGTATAGGTTTCGCCGTACACAAAACTGTCCTCAACAACCCCAAAAGGAGCCGCGCCCCATAAACCCTTCGTTGCTCCTACGCTCGCCTTGGCACTTGCAGTCACCTTGGCCGATGAAAACCCGAGTATTTTGGCGAAACCCAACGGGACAACGCGGGATGTCGCAACCTGTATACTACGGCCGTCAGGCAGCACCTCAGCTGATACTTGACCCGGTTCTACGCCGTTCGTCACCGCATAGGCTTCAGCGATCTCTCCGGCTTTCCCATGGTCCTTCGGAAGCTCCTGCACACCGGCTAAAGCTGCAGCATCTGCCGCATTAGACAACACAACTTTGTTGTAATAGAGAAGCCCTACATCCACCACAAGAGCTGCGATACCAAGTAACAGCACCATAGCCGCAGCTACGATGATTATGACACTGCCTTTCTCGCCGTCTATAATATCCCGAAAGGCTTGTTTCACTTAGAATCCACCCCCCAGGGAACGCATATCTTACTCCACGCGCATGGTCGTTGCGCCGCGCACCCAATATGGATCAGGAAGGATCTTGTCCATGAAGGGCATTACGATATCGACAGGGTATTTCACTTCAACTTTGAGCTCAGTGCCTCTTATTCTCTCGTGGGGCAAAGGTGATATTCCGATATCCATCTTACTGGCATCAAGAGTCCCAGCTGCATTTGTCACTCTCAGGCATATGAAGTCGTCAGCGGCCCCGACCACGCCGATTCTTGCGCCTTCACGGGATGCGTGGGATACCACAAGTTGAGCGTTGAGCACTCTTCCAAACTCCACAATACCTGTAAGAAGGAGAAGGAGTATGCTTAGAACAAACGCCATTTCAACAAGAGCCTGTCCATGGTCGTCCTGTAGCCAAGAAGCTTTTGGTATCTTCATCGCCTTGGCTCCCTCCATCAACGCCTCATTCAGAGTCTGATAACCGAAAAATCGGCAAGAGCGGCAATAACCATCCCAATAGTGATAGCGACTGAATAGGGGATCGCAAGACCCGAATTCTCCAGGTGAACCGGCCTGCCGACTTGCCGTAAGCTCCGAAGACTTCGTCCGATGGCTCCGGGGATTATATGTCCGAAGAACCCGACAACCCACGTTAAGCATGACATCACAAACCACCTAAGCCGCCCGTGCCTCGCAAGAACGACAGCAGATATGAGTCCACCTGCTATAGCGCCATACAGCATGGAAAAGGCTGCGCCCTTTGCGCCGAGAATGGCCCCGATAGCCCCAAGGAGTTTCGCGTCACCTGCGCCGATCCATCCTAAAGAAAAAGGTATGAATAGAATGCCGACTCCCACAATCATCCCCAGACACGATCTTCCAAGACCCGGTATTCCACCTGAAGCAAAACCCATAATAAGACCTGCTATCATGCCGGCGAATACCAACCGGTTTGGGATGCGTCTTTCCCTACAGTCGAACCATACTGCTATGAACGCTATTAAGCTTGCGATACATATCTGAAGCATTATGGTCACCTGCCACACCTATTCAAGGACCGGCAGCGGCCCATCAAATAATGTTCGGATGGTAATCCCCAAGGCAGACACTGTACCTATCGTCACTAAAGCAATAAGCGCCAAGATTAAGGCGTATTCAGCCAATCCTTGACCGTCATCCTCATATAACAACATTTCCAATGCCTGTGTCATTGCCAGCCCCTCTCTCACTGAATGCTCTTTAGGGAAACCGCCCTACCGGAGGGGACGGTAGGGATTAGCTCATCAACGGTAAGCAGTAGTCACAGCAACGGACTTTATAGTAGCGTTAGTTCTCATCAGCCTCCGCCTCCATCCGTACCAGTTGCTGCACCACCTAATTTGTCTGTCACTTTCCCGAATATGTCTTCCAAGCCAGTACCGAGAGCGCCTAAGGCAACGATTACCGCTATAGCAACGAGAGCTATGATCAATCCGTACTCCACCATTCCTTGTCCATTTTCCTCATAAAAAAGTCTCTTCAGCAATGTCATCACACATCACACCTCCTTCCCTCTGCATGTGTGTGCCCGACGACCGCGAAGAGGCTTTGAAAGTCAGCCTAAAAACCAATATCATGCAAGGTTAGGCAAGACCGCGTAATCCATGGTTGGCTGAACCCCAAATCCCAGTGCGGCCCGCCGAAGAGACTCCTTATAAAACAAGAAACCTGCTCGCAGCGTTGCCATATGAGCAGGCACCATAAAGACAGTCCCTTCTCTTCGGCAACCCGGCTATCATAGCCAGAACCCCTCCTGGCTTTAGACCCGTGGCTTTGCGTCCCCGCCTTTCGACGGGTTTGCCTTTATCGGGAGAACTGAGTTTTTCAACTGAGGGATTCTACCCCTCTTAGATTTTAGACTAACATATATGGAAAGACTTTACTATTGGACTTAAGGCTCATTTCGATTAGGTCGTTAGGCGTGGGTCCGAGGCCCCAATCTGCCGGGGAGCCCTCGGCGAACCGCCCAAACAGCTGCTTCGGTCCTTCCGTCCACTCTTAGCTTACGAAGAATACTGCTTACGTGGTTTTTGACCGTTTTTTCGCTAATCGAAAGCTGACTCGCAATAGCACGATTGGTCTTGCCGCCGGCAATTAACGCAAGCACTTCAATCTCCCTGTCAGTAAGTTCTTCTTTCCCATCCCATTTGTCAGGAACCACCATAGAAGTCGGCAGTGAGTCTCCGCCGGGTAGATTCCCACCGGCTTCTCCTGCGCTTTCAGTGTAAGCCGCAAGTTCACCTATGGCCTCTGCAAACCCTTGAGTCCGCAAGAGCTCATCAACAAGAGCCTTCGCCACAACTGACGACACTGCAGGCCTTCCCAAAACTACATTATTCACCACATAAGTTAACTCTTCTTCAGTAGCCAGACGGTCAATACATCCTACAGCTCCTGCCAAAAACGCCTTGAGGACATGCGCTAATGTCTCACGTGTGCCGTTTATATCAATAATTGCCAGGACTCGACTGCGGTCTGCAAGAGTAGATATGGCTTCCCATGCTTTAGGATCGTGTCCGGAAAGCCCCAGAATCACCGCTTGAGGTGTTTTCTGCTGCGCAAGGCTTATCACGTGCTCCAGAGTCCCGGCTTCGCCCACAATATTGAAGCCTTCTTGACTTTCAATGCTCTGTCTGATACCGGACCTAAAAAGCGGACTCGAGTCTGCTATCAGAACACTGACCGCTTTACGCTCGTCACCCGGTCTACAATCAGTCAAAGCCACTCACCCCTTAAGGCCCTGGTTATTCCGGTGCGCGACCGGAATCCTTACAGTTATCTTAGTGCCTTCCCCCGGAGCTGTGTCTACATCAAGGGATCCGCCAAAAAGCTTTGCCCTTTCTTTCATGCCGGACAATCCGAATTTTTCTGATTGACCCCAATTTCGTGATACCCCATTGGGATCAAATCCCTTGCCGTTATCTTCAATGCTAACGCCCACCGCGTCAGGGCCATATCCGAGAGTCACCACTACTCTGGAGGCCAGGGCATGCTTTCTGGCATTATGTAATGCCTCCTGCACAATACGAAAAAGCGCCACTTCTATAATAGGATCAATTCTTGTCTCAACACCCAGCACCTTCATTTCCACAGGGAGACTGTGTCTTGAAGTAAAATCGTCTGTGTACCGTCTGAGTGCAGGAGCAAGTCCAAGGTCATCCAGAATCATAGGACGCAGATCAAAGATTATTCTTCTGAGATCGTTAAGACTGTCATTTATTATTCTCTTCAGATCCTTCAGTTCTGAAGCAGCAGCAGACGGATCTTGGGTTAATAATCTCTCTACGATTTCCACCTGTAGAACTGCGTTAGCCATCATCTGAGCAGGTCCGTCATGGATATCCCTTGCCACTCGGCGCCTCTCTTCCTCTTGGGCTTTTATCACCCGCTCTACCACATCGTCGTCGTCGTTTTGGCGTGTAGAGTAGAACAAACCCCGTATCCTCCTAAACTTCTGCAATGCTTCAACTTACCCTTACAGAACAACTAAAAGCCCAGACCCTTCCAGAACAGCCGAGCTTTTGCCATGAAACTCTCCCTCGCAGCAAAAGCTGCTGCTGCACTGGGCTCTATAGGAACATATTCTCCTCGTCGGGCCAATGATTCTTCGGTTTTTTCCAGAACATGCACAACCCTTGCGCCACTTGATGCGTCAGTCAGAGGTCGCTTGCCTTCACGTATACACTCGAGAAAATGAAGACACTCATTACGAAGAGGCTCACTCATTTTGAGCTTTGGTATATAGACATCACCATAAGTAAAGGTATACTGAAACTCTGAGAACCCGTTAAGAGAATCGACGCCGTTGGAGTTTTCTCCTCCGTTTTCGGTGGTTATACCTAAGGCCTTTGAGTTACCCTGCTTTCTTACCAGGTCTCGTTTGGAGTTTACGCCTTTACTGTAGAGCTTGACCTTCTCCAAAGCTTCACCGTCATCAAACACAATCATTTTCTTCTCGCCGATTATCGTAGTTCTACTTGTCTTGCACGGATCCAACCAACTGACATGGATATTTGCGATTATTCCGGAGGCAAAACGCACCGTGATAAACACCACATCCTCCACACCCTCATTAACGAAAGCCTGCCCGGTGGCAGCCACGCTCACCGGCTCTTCATCAAGGAGATAGAGCAAGGTAGCAATATCATGAGGCGCCTTATCCCACAAGACACTCACGTCTTCTCTTACAATACCTAGGCTTGTCCTAGTAGAATGCAGGTAGAATATCTTCCCGAGTTCTCCTGATTGGATGTATTTCTTCACAAGGCACATGC
>JAKPFY010000200.1 GCA_029551185.1 Bacillota bacterium | reverse complement strand
CTTGAAGGACCCTAAAGTTACAGTAACACTGAGGGAAGCCAAAGCGATACGAATCACTGTCATCGGGTCTGTACGCTCACCCGGAGTTTATCCTTTTCGCTCAAAACCCACACTTGTGGATGCTCTGGCTTCTGCAGGAGGTTACATACCGGAAGCGGACTTGACTTGTGTCAGGATTAACCGAATCACCACACCGGGTTCAGCTAACGGTATGAAATCCGAGTCAATAATCGTCGATATAAGCAAGACACTGGCAGGCGAGGAAGAAGTTGGCTCTGAGTTATGCCCCTTCCTTCAGGACGGAGACGTTGTCCATGTTCCTCTGAAGGCGAGAACCGTATCTGTCCTGGGCGAGGTGCAAAAGCCGGGGGTGTACACTATAGATACCGCAGGGGCCGGGACAAGGGTATTCGATATTATCGCAGCTGCAGGCGGTCCCGGCATTAATGCAGATACCAGTTGCATCAGGGTTACAAGATACGGAGAGCACGGAACAGAGATAATAGAAGCAGACCTGGACACCTTAGAAGACACACAGTCAAGGGCTTCCGGAGCACGGGAGCAATATGACGGCACATTCAAGCTCGTGCCCGGTGATGTGGTTTATGTACCGAAAGCCATCAGGGTTCAGGTGCTGGGTCAAGTAAGGAATCCCGGCAGTTATCAACTGAAAGCCAAATCAACCTTCGTCCATGCCATAGCTCAGGCCGGAGGCGCACTTGATTCGGCGGATACCTCCTCTGTTTCACTGCATAGAGGCAAAGGTGAAGAGGTCGGAGTCTTAGCCCTTGACCTTGACGCCGCCCTTACCGGCAAGCTACCACGAGAAGAGTCAATCCTCAAGGATCAAGATACGATTATCGTCCCGGAGCTTATCCGAGAAGTCTCAGTACTCGGCGCTGTAAGCCGGCCAGGAGTTTATAGAATTCATGAGGATACACGTATTCTTCAAGTCTTAGCCTTGGCAGGAGGAATAGCCGAAGACGGCGACGGTACTTCAGCCATTCTCACTCGTAAACTCGAGTCCGGAGAAGCCGAGCGGCTTGAAATCAATTTGGAAAAGCTCCAGATGAGAGAAGGAGAAGAAGAAAACTACCTTGTCCATAACGGCGATATTATCTATGTTCCACGAGCTGTCACTGTGATGGTGCTGGGAAAGGTTAAAGCTCCCGGGACATATGCTCTTGGATCAACCGGCAGGCTTATGGATGCCCTATCCCGAGCAGGCGGGATCCTGCCTGACGGAGATCAAACAAGTGTGACTCTGACACGCAACGCAAACGGCTGCCAAGAATTCAAAGAGATTGATATTAAAGCAATTATGGCAGGCGCAGGTGAGCTCAACATCAACCTTCTGAACGGGGATATCATTTTCGTACCTGACCTTATTCGTGAGGTTTCTGTCTTAGGTGAAGTCGCACGTCCCGGTGTCTACAAAATAAGAGATAATACCACACTTTTGGAGTGCCTTGCACAAGCCGGTGGGATTACGGAAATAGGTGACTCCACCGCTGTTCGGATTACAAGGCGTAATCAAGACGGTATTCCTATTATACACACAGTTGATACAGACGACATTCACCTGGAGGCTGAGAGTATTGAAGTTGGGCCCTTGGTAAACGGAGATATCATTTACGTTCCTCGGGCCATAGCTGTGCAGGTGTTGGGTGAGGTAGCACAACCCGGCTTGTATCGTATGAAAGCAGGCAGTTGTCTGTTAGACGCTATAGCTCTTGCCGGCGGACTCAAAGATGACTCAGACAGCACGCAGGTAATAATCACAAGCAGGACTTTATCTTCCGAAATAACCGGAACAAATATCCCCTGTGACACACCAGGCAATACGGGCGTAACGGATTTCGCAACCGGCGCTCTGCGCACTGTAGATATTAACCATGTCCTTATGGGCACTAATCCTTCAGACAATATCCTCCTGGCGGATCAGGACACTATCTTCGTTCCCAAACTTAACCGGGAAGTAGTAGTAGTTGGTGAAGTAGCACGGCCCGGTCTTTACAAGCTTCCGAAAGGCGCGAAATTGATGGATGCCCTGGCTATAGCAGGAGGGCCTACTAAGCGCGCTGCATTGGAAGCTGTATGCATATTCAGAGAAGGCCGAGTTACAGCCGCTGAGCAAGTAGTCCTCGGCCATGACAATCTTTTTTTCACAGGGAAGGCAGAAGAGAATCCCCCGGTTCAAGGACAAGATATCGTGTACGTACCTTCCACAACTAAGCTTGAATGGGATCGGATATTTTCATTCTTATCAGGCCTTAAGTTAATCAAGGACTTGTTCCTGAGGTAGGAGAGATAAGCTAGTAATGGATGAAATGGATTATGAAATTGATCTCATGGAAATCTTAAGGGTATTAGCCCGACGGAAGTGGCAGATTGCGGCTATTGTAGCAGTAAGCATGGTAGCAGCCTACTTTGTGAGTTCAAATATGACCAAGATTTACAAGGCTACATCTGTTATTATGATAAAGAGCGACTCAGCTGTGTTGTCTATTCCGTTTCTCCAGGATACAGCAAGCTCTTCATCAGGCAGCATGCGAAACTATGTTGAATCTCTGAAGAGCCGCACGCTCGCAGAAGCTACCTTAGCGCGCTTAGGATGGCTCGAATCGTCGTCAGAAGATCAAGCGAAGACGTGGCAAGACCGTCTTTCAGTTCAACAGGTGCAAGGGACTGATGTGGCCAAGCTGTCAGTTGAAAGCGATGACCCCGAGAAGGCCGCTCTATTCCTTAATACGCTAGTAGAGGAATTTCAAGAACGCACTCAGCAAATGAATCAGGAGTCTGCCAGAGCAGCCAGGGACTTCATCGCAGAGCAACTGGCAATTGCTGAAGACAGCCTCAAAGAAGCTGAAAGCGCAATTCTTGAGTACAAAGAGACAAGAGGAATAATAGAAGCGTCAGCTGAAACCAAAGCCCGAATTGACAGACTCGCTAACATAGAGCAGCTTCTGTCCCAAACTAAAATAGAACTCCAAGCAGCTAATTCAGAACAAGAGAAGCTTCATGAGATTGTACAAGAAATTGACCCTACGCTTGTTACATCCACGACCTTAATCAATAACCCAATAGTCCAGCAGTACAGAATAATACTTTCCCAACTCGAGACGGATCTGGCTGCTGCGCTTGAGCAATATACAGAGAATCACCCTACTACGATTGGACTCAGAGCTCAAATAGGTCAAGTCTCCGATAAGCTTGCAGAAGAAGTCGAGAGGGTAATTGGGTCGGAGACTGTGTCTATGAACCCAATATATCAGGATCTCAGACGGAGATTTGTATCCGGGCAAGCGACAATAGTCGGGCTTGAGGCAAAACTGGCAGCCTTGGAGAAGTCGCGCAATGCAGCCCTGGCTGAACTTGCGTCCGTCCCTGAAAAGGAGATGGATATCGCAAGACTCTTAAGAAATCAAAGGGTAAACGAGGAAATATATGTCATGCTTCGCTCAAAGTATGAGGAGATGAGAATCTCAGAGGCAATGAAAGTCTCCGGCATTCACGTAGTTGATGAAGCTATCGTACCTACAGCCCCCGTCAAACCAAGAAAACTCCTTAATACAGCTATAGCAGGAATTCTTGGATTATTCGTAGGAGTAGGCATTGCCTTCATACTGGAGCAGATGGATACAACCTTCAAGACCCTGGAAGAAGTGGAACGCGCTGTATCTGCACCCATATTAGGGGTTATTCCGGATTTTACCTCAGTACAGCGTAAGCGTAAGAGAAAAGACATAAACAAGACCACAAGATAATGGATTAAGCGCTATGTATTAAGCCATGTGGAAGGACGGATATAGATTTGCCGCGACAACATAACGATCTCAATGAATCTTCAAATCTTATCATGTATCATGACCCTAGATCGCCTGTATCCGAAGCGTTTCGTACTCTCAGGACTAATCTGGAGTTCGTATCACCGGGAGCGCCGGTAAAATCCATCGTTATAAGCAGCCCCGGGCCTGGCGAAGGGAAAAGCACGGTCGCAGCTAACCTGGCAATATCATTGGCTCAAACAAACAAGCGGGTGATCCTTGTAGATGCGGATCTACGTAAGCCTACTCAACATAAGCTCTTCTCTTTACCAAATAGAGTAGGCCTCACCTCACTCCTTGTGAAAGACGCCAATCAAGATGTCGAGCAAGAAGTGGCAGTCCCCGGCCTGAGCGTTATAACCAGCGGCCCCATACCGCCTAACCCTTCAGAACTCCTCGCTTCTGACGTTATGGATACGGTAAGGGATTACCTCGCTCAAAAAGCGGACATTGTCATATACGATACCCCTCCGATGGCTGTAGTGACTGACGCAATAATCCTCGGCTCTAGAATGGATGGGACACTTATGGTAGTAAGATTAGGGGTTACATCGAAAGAAGCGGGGAAGAGGGCGAAAGAACTCCTAAAAACATCGCGCTCGAGGGTCTTAGGAGTAGTAGTCAATGACGCAACCCACAGAGCCGGTTACGGCAGTTATTACTATTACTACTATTACAGTGATAGCGAGAATGAAAATGATTCTGCCTCCTGATGAGAAAAGCGCAGATCTCGGTGACAGTCATTTTAGTATAGAAGACTTAGTGGATATCCATGTTCATATCCTCCCTGGGTTAGACGACGGCGCAAAAACCCGGGATGACTCAATAGCAATGGCGACTATTGCTGCCAAATGCGGCACATCACGAATAGTGGCGACGCCTCACGTCGATCCCTTGCGTCTCCGACATAGCTCCCAACAAGTTGAAATAATTAAGAGAGCAGTGGATTCCCTTCAGAAATCCATTATTTCCTGCGGCCTTTCCGTCCAAGTTATGCCAGGTATGGAAATAGCGATGGCCCCGGATCTTGTTGGGTACCTAAATAGAGGCGAGGTGATGACTGTTGCGGACGGAGGAAAGTATGTCCTTATTGAACTCCCGTTTCAGATGATTCCTTCATATACGGAACAAGAAATCTTCAATATTGCGGCAAGCGGATATATCCCGATCATCGCCCATCCGGAGCGAAATGCGTCGGTCATCCATAACCCTAATATACTGATACCGTTTCTTAAGGCAGGCGCTCTGGCCCATGTCAATGCCGACAGTCTCACCGGAAGAGAAGGACCCAAGTCTCAGAAGACTGCTGAAATCCTTCTTAGCCATGGCCTTGCCCATATCATAGCAAGTGACGGACATTCCAGCACATCCCGCCAGTCCAGACTGGACCGAGCTTTTGAGATTGCAGCACGCCTCGTAGGGGAAGACAAGGCTTTGAAAACTGTAAGGGATATCCCCTTGGCAATTGTCCTTGGCGAAGACGTGAGCGTTCCTGAACCTGAGGAATACAAGACTCGTCGTAAGTGGTGGCGCATTTGGGAGGGGAGAGGTTCATCATGAAGGGTTCTTCCGGACACATGCACGTATGGGCCTTATGTCTTTTGTTGACAGCGGCAGTCTTCGGATTCTGTGTATCGTCTTTCACGTGTGAGGCAGCGCCGATTCACGTTTTGCCATCTGTTGAAGATGCTTGCACACAAGGGGCTTTGCGTTTTCCAATCTTCCCGGAAGGCCTACACCGCTCCGAGCTGTCCTTGGACAGGCTGCATGTAACCTTTGCCACACCTTCATTAATATCCCCTTGGGGACACATTCCGGCGACCGGCATGACAGTGGGAAGACAGCAGATCCGCTGGGGACCGGGTCTTACAGGAGGACTCGTGTTATCAGACTACGCGTCCCTTGACGGACTTACGTTTCAAATAGATCTGGGTCAAGCCCGTTATACGCAAGTTCAGGCAGCAAGAGATCTCGAATCCGGCAAGTGGCTGCTTGCCCATAGGCTGGAAGGAGATGTGCTTCCCAATCTGAAACTGGGCATCTCAGAAGCAATAGCCGTCTCAGGCGGATTTCATATGCAATTTGCCCACCTAATACCTGCATGTCCTTACTATCTCATACAACACTTAACCATTAAGAAAGACAGAGAACAAGACAAGTGGACAAACGCTCTGGTGTCAGTAGATGCATCCGTCGATTTGAAAGACGATATCCTAGCCTATGCAGAATTCATGGCTGATGACTTTCCATGGGCACTGAGTGCTAAAGGACGAGTTCCTTACATGGTTGGTGGGCTTGTAGGAATCAGCTTGAGAAAACCCCTGCAATCCCATGCTCAGAAACAGGGACCACTCATTAAGGAATTCTGTCACGAAAACAGTAAGCCTGAAAGGTATTACTCTGTAACCGCTGAATATGTAAGAATCAATAACTACGTTTACAGCCACAAGAACCCTGATAATACCTATGTGACAAAGAACGAAACACTGATAGGTCACCCACTGGGCCCAGACGCTGACGGAGTTTACCTAATCTTGGCGTCTGATCTTCATCACCAGATTGGGCCTGTTCGTGCAAGACAGGCATCCCTCAGCTTGGGCTTTGAACGACATGGTGAAGGAGAATTGGGACAACCTTGGCGCCCTGATGATGGCATAAAATACGAGTTTCTCTCCGGGACCATTGAGACTCGCACGGCCTTAGGGCTGTCTGCAGTCATCGAATTGAAGGCTCCATGTGATGCTCAGCTGTATAACGGAAGTTCTTTCTTGGATCTGTCCCTTAAAGTTAAAAACATTGACAATGCCGGACACATCTCAGGCGACCGAGATGTAGAAGGAAGTCTCATAATTGCGCTGAGGCTTCATTACGGTCCTTTTGATTCGCGTCCCTGACTCAGATAGCCAATTTGTCTCTCAAGCCTTGAAACTCAAACGTTCCTTTAACTCTCCTGATACTGCTTTAACTGTATACTGACTTCTTCGAGTTTTCCCGAGAGCAACTTCATCTGAGTCTGCGCAACAGACATGTAGTAATCCAACTCAGCCCTGCGTTCGCTTCCGCTTTTTTCCAGAAGCCTCTTGCACTCAGCATATATGTCAAGGGCATGGTCCATCTCTTTACGCAGCAATTTCGCCTCTTCCTCGGCGGCTTCCATACCTTGTTGCACGTACGAAACGTCAGGAAGGAGGACCTCCTGATACCACTCAGCCTCATCAGCTCGCTCAAAATTGAGGGATACACATATCTGCCTATCACTTTGAGCTTGGCCTACCGCCCTTACAAAAGCTATCGGATGAGGCATGATGACTCCGCCGACATTAGCTCTCAAAGGCTCCCCCGGCCACACTGTAAATCTCTCCTGGGACAGTTTCAAGGATATATCGGCGCCTCGTGAATCTCGCACAAAGTGCACACGATCTACCTGACCTGTGAGAAAGCCCATTAAATACGCGAGCACCGGGTCGTCTCCCACAAGCTTTGTAAAGTTGTTCAGCGCTTCCAGTTTTTTACTTCGACTAACCATAGCCCCTCAATTCCATTAAGTATTGTTCATACACGAATAAAATATCTCTTATCTATATTCTAACGTAAAACCGGCTTTTTGAGATCCCTTTTCGAAAAATACCACGAAAACAGTTCCGACAAACTTAAAATTCCACCATCATGGTTAATCTTTGACAGCTTGCATGATAGAATTCGAATATGGAGGGCATTTAATTGAGAGTACTTTTTGAATTGCCTTATGCAGAGCTTGGCGGAACCGAAAAACATGTGCTTACCCTTATCAGAACGTTAGGCAGTAACATAGAACCGTGTTTGATATCGCCTTACGGCAAATGCGTCTCTGTTTTCCATGATTTAGGCATTCCTTATGAGATAATTCCTCCCTTGAACCTTAAACCCGGATTAAGGAATTCCCTCAAATTACATCATAAGGCTTTCGGTAGACTCTTTCAGGAATTCCGGTTTTCTTTGATTCACGTCCATGCAGGTATCGAGTACGCAGTTGCTGCAAGCCTTGCGTCCCGTGAATTCTCCCGCATACCTATGGTATTCACTGTCCACGGGTACCCGGATGTCGCCAGCTACCTGGTAAGCGGCATCTTCGCAAATAGATTAGTGGACGAAGTCATATGCGTATCCGACGCAGAGCGAAAAAAGGCTGAAACCTACGGGTGGTCCAAGGCAAAGCTGTCTGTGATCCATAACGGAGTCCCGACCCCACAGGTTCAGGATGAGCCTTGCAGAATCAGGGCAAACTGGAATATCCCTGAAACCGCTTATGTTATCGGCACAATAGCACGATTGGAGCGAGCAAAAGGCATTAAATATCTTATCGCAGCTATGCCAAGGGTTATCTCTCGATACCCTAATACTGTCCTTATGATAGTGGGCGACGGCAGCAAGCGATCTGAGTTAAGCTCGCTGTCCTTGGAACTCGGGATTGCGGAAAACGTTATTTTCACAGGACAGCTCCAGGATCCCAGCCCGATATTGTCCATTATGGACGTTTTCGTCCTCCCCAGTCTAAGAGAAGCCCTTGGGATAGCAATCCTTGAAGCTATGGCATTCTCTCTGCCTGTAGTCGCCACCTGTGTCGGCGGAATTCCGGAAGCAGTAATCCACAATGAAACAGGAATCCTACTTCCTCCCGGCAATTCAGAAGCCATGGCCTCAGCTCTCATAAATCTTCTCGAGAATCCTGCAATGAGGAAGGCATATGGGTCAGCGGGCAAGAAGCGCTTTCTGGAACACTTCACCGACTCTGCCATGGCCCGACAAACCTTGGCAGTTTACCGGCGTGCCCTTGCCAAGAATCAGTAGTCTATGGGGATGTATTCTAGCGTTTGCTCAGAGCAGCCTTTTGCACCAAACCGACAGAAGCAACGACTGCCAGGGCAATCATAGCATCGATAAGGTGATGCAGCGCTGTTCCCACACCGACTACAAGCCCTGCCTTCTCCAGTGAGAATCCAAACGGAAGCACAATCAAGGCTTCACCCAAAGCGTGGATAGGCAATGTCAGAATAAGCGTCTTTCCGAAGGAAAGTCCTTTTTTGACAGCGACAGCTCCCACAAATCCGAAAACTGCATGAACCGCTGCTCTCGCAGCAATTACCGGCCCAAGCTTGATAAGAAAGCCAAGCGCAGACCCAAGACCGACCATCACCGCCACCTGTGGACTTATTAACATAGCAATCATCACAGGCAGATGGGAAGCTAAAGTAGCGGAAAAAGGAGGTATCATAACACTGAGGAAGCCTCCGAATGCAAGTGGTATCAATAACGCCAGTGCAGTCAACAGTGCTCCGTAAACAACTTCCTTTGCGTGCATCAAGCCACCTCCTGAAGACTTTGCCTCAAATAGATCAGACAGTCTTTCCCCCTATGAAATATCGGTCACCAATAGGCACTCCCAATTGGCGACCGTGGCGACACTCAGCTGACTTAGGACATCTCTGATATTACATCATACGATATCATAGACCGACCTTCATATCAACGTCCCCCAAGACAAAGCGCACGAGGAAATTTGCCGTTGTTTCAGGCTATCAAGCCTCCTCGTGTACCCTGTAGCTCAGGAGTTCCCGAAGACTCAGAAACCGTATTCGCGAAAGCCTACTCATTTCCTAGGAGGTACAGCAAATCTCCTTCGCCTAACCCATACTAAGATGCCTCCCAGTAACAGCAACCCCACGACCACCACGATGGCAGTGGGCATAGCAGGCAACCTGAGAAACGCAGGCCCTTGCCCTGCCGTCCCTGCAAATACAGGCACAAGAGTCGCCAGGATGCCTTTTTCCGCATCATACGACCCGAGGAGCTTTTCCTGAGAGAATCTGCCTCCCTCAGGTGCAAGCATATCAATTACGTTTGGGTTCACCCCGAGATTGCTCCCTCCTCCAAAAGTCCACGAAGTCGATTCTTCCATAACA
>JAKPFY010000153.1 GCA_029551185.1 Bacillota bacterium | reverse complement strand
ATCAAGGATTATGCCTTAGTGGAAGAAGCCATGCTCGAATTCGGCCCTGGCCTCAATGTGCTTACAGGCGAAACAGGGGCAGGAAAGTCCATAATAATCGGGGCTGTGACGCTTTTGCTCGGCGGGCGCGGCGCTTTGGATCAAATACGGACCGGATGTGAGGAAGCAACTGTCCATGGCGTATTTACTGTCCCGGAAGATGCATCTTTAAGAACGGGTCTTGCCAATTGCGGTATTGAGCTTGGTGAAGATAATACCCTGATAATATCTTGTCTCGTGTCCAGATCAGGAAGAAGCCAACGAAGGGTGAACGGCCGCCCTGTTACCCAAGGCATGCTTGCGGAGATCGGAGAATACCTCGTGGACATTCATGGGCAACATGAGCATCAGACTTTGCTCAAGCCGCAGAGGCATATAGACTATCTCGACTATTTCGCAGGTGAGGAAGGGGCGCTCCTTAAGGAACAAGTGAATGCTTACTACCGGCGGCTCAGTGAGCTTGAAGAAAATTTCAAGAAACTCCGTTTAAGTGAGCGGGAACGTGCCCGGAAGCTCGATCTTTTCGAGTTCCAAGCCCAAGAGATTGATGCTGTCCGTCTCTTGCCCGGTGAAGACCTATCCCTGGCTCGCGAGCATGATGTGTTGGCTTCAGCAGGCGAGCTTTATGAGAGATGCTCTGTCGCTTATTCGTTGATTCATGGTGAAGATCACGGTATCCCCGGAGCCATTGACCGGCTTGCCTCTGCGCTCGAGGAGTTGGAACATGTCCTTAGGATTGACGATACTCCGGGGGGCGCGAAAGAGCTTCTTCAGACAGCTCAAGCTGCGTGCGAAGAAGCTTCCAGGGAGATCAGAGTGTATAGAGACGGCATAGATCAGGATCCCGGCCGTCTGGCAGAGATAGAAGCGAGACTTTCTGCGATCCAGCGCCTAAAGAGGAAGTACGGGGACACTGTAGACGAGATACTGGACTATAGGCAGGCGATAGGTGAGGAAATCACAAAGCTTGAGTCCTCTGAACGAGAAATTTCCGCTATCAGCGCGGAAATCGCGAAAACCCGTGTGGATTTAGGCAGGGTTTCAGAGAAGCTTCGTGATGTCCGGATGCAGGCTGCAGAAATACTAAGAGAGCGTGTTTGCTCCGAGCTTGAGGAACTTGCCATGGGCTCCTCCGTTTTTGAAGTCGATTTCAGTGAAAGAGAAGACCCGGAAGGAGTCCCTGTGGGCGAGAAAATGCTGGCTGTCAAAGCCGGAGGAGTTGATACCGTCGAATTCCTGCTATCAGCAAATCCCGGTGAACCTCCGAAGCCCTTGGCGAAAATAGCCAGCGGCGGTGAGATTTCCCGTGTGATGCTGGCCCTTAAGTCGATTTTGGCACAAGTGGACGAAGTAGGCACACTGATATTTGACGAAATTGACGCAGGGATAGGGGGCAGAACCGCGCTTGTCATCGGGGAGAAGCTGGCAGCTATCGGTAATGTCCGGCAGGTGATTTGCGTTACACATTTACCGCAAATAGCTTGTATGGCAGATATTCATTATTCCATCGGCAAAGAAGTCAAAGACGGACGTGCTCGCACAATTGTGACCAAATTGCAAGATTTGGACCGTGTCAAGGAGATTGCAAGAATGCTGGGGGGAGACCCTGAACTTAACGCAACAAGCATGAAACATGCAAGAGAAATGCTGAGAATAGGATAACAGTCAAATTGCCTCTTCTGACGAAGGAAATCCCAGTAATGTCACGAATAAATAAATCAGTACATCTTGACCTCCGTATCCACCCTTGATGTTGATTCTATGGCATATGGGGCCAATTTAAGTCATGAAAGGGATGGTCCTTGTTATGGATGATGGTAGGATTAAACGCCATCCAATACTTGAATTCAAGGAGGGTAGGAAGGTTCATTTTATGTTTGACGGTAAAGAGCTTGAAGGGTATGAGGGTGAGCCAATAGCTTGCGCTTTGCATGCAGCCGGTGTGCGAGTCCTTAGAGAAAGCCCTGGGCTGAAAAGGCCACGGGGCTTTTTTTGTGCTATCGGGAATTGTTCGTCATGCCTAATGACAGTGGATGGACGGCCTAATGTCAGGGTTTGCGTTGAGAAATTACGGGAAGGAATGAATGTAACAACTCAAAAAGGGAAGGGTGTCCTCCTTGCTGACAACTGAAATATGTGTGGTTGGGGCAGGACCGGCAGGGCTCAACGCGGCTATGTCAGCTCGCGATATGGGGGCCCATGTAACGTTAGTGGATTCCGGGGTAAGTCTCGGGGGCCAACTTGTTAAACAGACCCACAAATTCTTTGGCTCCAGAGGGCAATTTGCCGGGGTTAGGGGTATTGACATTGCAAAGCTCCTTTCAGATGAGGTCTCAAGAGATCCATTAATAGAGGTAATGTGTGAATCACAAGTTGTCGGGTTTTATCAAGACGGAACACTGGCTATTGAGAGAGATAATTCTCTCCGATTCCTCAGGCCGGAGCGGGTTATTTGTGCTACAGGGGCGTCTGAGAAGATGCTTTCTTTCCCCAACAATGACCTTCCAGGAGTATACGGTGCCGGGGCTGCACAAACCCTGATGAACGTGTACGGAGTCCGGCCGGGGAATCGAGTGCTCATGATTGGTGCGGGGAATATCGGTCTTATTGTCAGTTACCAGCTGTTGCAAGCAGGCGTAGAAGTAGCGGCAGTGCTGGAGGCAATGCCCCAAGTCGGAGGGTATGACGTGCATGCCCGTAAGATCAAGAGGGCAGGCATTCCTATCCTCACTTCTCATACGATTAAAGAAGCCCACGGAACTCGGTTAGTTGAAGGCGCCACTGTATGGGCTGTAGACAACGAGTTCAAACCTATCCCCGGTTCGGAGCGTTATCTTGAAGTCGACACTATTTGTCTTGCTGTAGGCCTTACACCTCTTACAGAGCTCCTATGGCAGGCAGACTGCAGGATGGGCTATGTGCCTGAGCTTGGCGGGTACACTCCGCTTCGCAACGAAAACTATGAGACTACTCGTCCCGGTGTGTTTGTTGCCGGAGACTTAGCAGGAATAGAAGAGGCATCATCTGCAATGATAGAAGGCGTGGTTGCAGGCCTGTCTGCAGCGAGATCCCTAGGCTATGAAACAGACGATTTCAAAGAGAGAATCAGCATGGCAAAGACTGAGCTAAAAGTTTTAAGGCAAGGCCCGACCGGCCTAAAGGTAAGGCAAGGGATAGCAAAGGTCATGGCGCTTAGAGAGGGGGGTGAGGGCATTTGACTGAGAGTATCGGGAATTCCCGGCAAGTTCCGGATGCAGAGAGACGGGGACGAGGCCCTGTTGCAGTAATAGAGTGCTTTCAGGAAATTCCCTGCAACCCCTGTTACGAGGCGTGTAAGCAAGGGGCTATCTTAGCTTTTGATGATATCAACAGTTTGCCTGAAATAGATTTTGCCAAGTGTAACGGGTGCGGAAGGTGCATTTCGGCCTGTCCCGGATTGGCTATATTTGTTGTAGATGAAACATGGAAAGACGGTCTTGCGGTTGTTAGGATTCCTTATGAGTTTATTCCCCTCCCCTGCGAGGGACAGAAGGTATATGGCATTCGAAGGGACGGAGTCGAGTTGTGCGAGGCTAAGGTCGTGAAGGTGGAAAATACCAAGAGACATGACAAGACCCCTGTAGTATGGGTGGAGATACCTCGGGCTCTTGCTATGGATGTGAGGCATATTCGTGTGGGAGGGACTTCACTTGATAGACAAGACACCTGGTAAAGAAGGAAAAACGGATTTATCCGAGATCACTTTGATCTGTCGCTGTGAAGATGTGACCCTGAAGGAAATCCGGGATCTTATTGCCGAAGGTTACACTACTGCAGAGGAAATTAAGAGGATTACAAGGTGTGGGATGGGGCCGTGCCAGGGACGCACGTGCCGTGAGCTTCTGCTTGCTGAGATTGCAAGAGCTTTGGAAGAGAAGGTGGATAAAATAGCGCCGACAAGGTACAGACCGCCTACAAAGCCTATTCGTCTTGGCGGTATTATTGAAGGTGATGCCGATGACTTGGGCTAGAGCAACATCGTCCCGCATAGCAGATGAGTTGCCAAAGACTGCTGACGCAGTGGTTATCGGCGGTGGGGTTATCGGAACGTCCATCGCATATCACTTGGCGAAGAAAGGGTTTGGACGCATAGCCCTCGTAGAGCGGTCCTATTTGGCTTGTGGCTCCTCAGGCCGTTGCGGAGCAGGAGTTAGGCAGCAATGGGGCACTAAGCTGAATTGTCTGCTTTCTATAGACAGTGTCAAGGCGTTTGAGCGGATGGATGAGGAATTGGGTTACTCAAGGAGTATAGAATTCAAACAAGGCGGCTATCTTTTGTTAGCCTACACCCGGCGGGAAGCGGAACAGTTCAGAGAGAACGTCAGGCTTCAACAGGAGTTGGGTATCCCGGTCAGCCTTCTTACTCCTTCGGAAGCCCGGGAAATCGTGCCGATACTCAATACCGATTGCGTCCACTTGGCTACATTCTGTCCTACCGACGGCCATGCTAATCCTTTTCACGTCACGTATGCTTATGCTACAGCCGGAAAGAGACTGGGCGTCAAGATACATACTTTTACTGAAGCTTACGATATTATGACTGAATCAGGGAAAGTCGAAGGGGTAAAGACCAACAAGGGAACGATTTCCACTGACGTAGTGATTTGCGCTGCAGGGCCCTACTCAGGGGTGGTCGCAAGAATGGTAGGCCTCGATATTCCATTCTATCCGGAGCGACATCAGATTCTTGTGACTGAACCTGTCGAGCCTGTTCTCGGGCCAATGGTGATGTCCTTTTCCAGACGATTCTACTGTCAGCAAACCCCCCACGGGAGTTTTATCATGGGTATGGGGGATCCCAAAGAGAAACCAGGGTTTTCCGTCTCTTCCACATGGGAGTTTCTAGTTGAGATGGCGGAGGAAATAACGAAGGTATTGCCACCGGTAGGGCAGTTATCAGTAGTCAGGCAGTGGGCAGGGCTCTATGACATGACACCTGATGCCCATCCGATCTTGGGGAGCACGCCTTGCGCAGGGCTCTATCTGGCTTGCGGGTTTTCAGGGCACGGGTTTATGCTTGCGCCTGTTACCGGAAAGCTCATCAGTGAAATCGTATGTGATGAAGAGCCTTCCATTGACATACATGGCCTCGACCTTGGCAGGTTTGAACGTGGAGAACTGGTGATTGAGCCATCGGTCGTATGAGGGGATCGAGGATTTTTGACTCTCTCGGCAGGCAGGGAGGTATTAGTATGGGGATGGACATAGACATGCTGCGGTGCACAGGGTGCAAGCTCTGCCAAATAGTGTGTTCTGTCGCTAATTTCGGGGAAAACAACCCGAAGAAATCCGGCATACGGATAGTATCTCGGCTTTTTACTGAAGCCAGGTACGATGTTATTGTATGCGATCACTGCGGTGAGTGCATAGACGTATGCCCCTTTGCTGCAATTAGCTTGGACTCCGGAGTTGTCACTATCGATCCGGAACTATGCACGAACTGTGGAATCTGTATAGACGCGTGTCCAAAGGGCGCTTTGTTTACTCATCCGGAGGTAGGTCACCCGATAAAATGCACCTTGTGTGGGGAGTGCGAGAGGCTTTGTCCCAGGGGAATTCTGGGCGCCCTTGCAGCTAGCACTGAAGGGGAGGTGGCTGACTAGATGTACGGATATGCAGGTAATATTCTCCGGGTGGATTTGTCTTGCAGCAAAGTCTCGCATGAGCCTCTTACTGAAGAGCTGGTTCATAATTACATAGGAGGCAGAGGATTCGGCGCCTACTACGTTTATAAGGAAGTCCCACCGGGCGCTGACCCTTATGGGCCTGCAAATAAGCTCGTCATAGCCTCAGGCCCCTTCGCCGGGCTGTTATTGCCCAGCGGGTCAAAGACCAGTATCTCAGCAAAAAGTCCGGCAACCGGTATCTATGGTGACAGTAATGTTGGGGGGCACTTGGCCGGGGAACTGAAGTATGCCGGGATAGACGCTGTTATTGTAGGCGGGAAAGCCGAAGCCCCGTCGTATTTGCTCATCGATGATGACAAGGTGGAAATACGCGGTGCGGGTCACCTTTGGGGGCTGGGCGCGATAAAGACTGAAGAAGTCCTGAAAGAGGAATTAGGGGACGAATTCCAGATTGCCACGATAGGTCCTGCAGGCGAGAAGGGTGTTGTATTTGCCTGCATAAACCATGATTTCGGTCGTCAGGCAGGCAGGTGTGGAATGGGAGCGGTCATGGGGTCCAAGAACCTCAAGGCTGTTGCTGTGAGAGGGACTCGAAGCGTGCCTGTGGCTGATATTGATGGACTAAAGGATGTATCCGCCGTTATGTTCCGGGAGCTTATGGCAAATCCTGCGCTAAAGGTATGGCAGGATCTAGGGCTTGCACAAGTGACTACGTGGGCAAACTCTATCGGGGCGCTTCCTACTCGTAACTTCAGGCAAAATTTCTATGAGGCCGTAAACGGGTTAAGCGGAGAGCTTATGAAAGAGACTATTGTTGTAGGCGACAAAGCCTGTTTTGCTTGTCCTATGGCCACCGGGAAACTGTGCAAAGCCAGTTTTCGCGGCAAGACTGTTCTTGTGGAAGGGCCGGAATATGAGACCACAGCGCTCATCGGCAGCAACTGCGCCTTGGGTTCCATAGAAGAAGTGGCATTCGCGAACTATGTCTGTGATGAACTCGGCCTTGATACCATTTCCGCAGGCAATGTCGTGGCGTTTACCATGGAATGCTTTGAAAAAGGCATAATCACAAAGGATGATACAGGAGGTATCGAAGCCAAGTTCGGGAGCCTTGACGCGTTTTGTGAGCTTGCCCATAAGATAGCGGCAAGGGAAGGCATCGGGGACCTTTTGGCTCAGGGGGTTGCAACAGCTGCTGAAGCCTGGGGCGAAGAAAGCAGGCGCATAGCCATTCATGTGAAAGGACTTGAGTGGAGCGGTTATGAGTCCAGAGGCGCTCCTTCTATGATGTTGGCATATATGACGTGTGATATAGGCGCTCACCACAACCGCGCTTGGTCAGTGACCCATGATATCGCGGTAGGACGTGATGTTATTAAGGGGAAGGCGGCAAAGGTCGTAGAATTCCAACATGTAAGGCCTCTCTTTGATTGCCTGGGCGTGTGCAGGTTGCAGTGGGTGGAGCTGGGCTTGCCCCTTGAACATTATGCAAGGCTATATCCTGTCGTGACAGGCAGGGATGATTCGTGGGAAGACCTTCTCGTAAAATCTGAAAGGATATGGAACTTGACACGAGCGTTTGCTGTACGGGAAAGGGAGGACTTCGGGAGGAAGGATGATTGGCCTCCCGGAAGATTCTATGAAGAGCCTGTGCCTGACGGCCCGTTGGCAGGGTTCGGCATTACGGAACAGGATCTCAATACACTTCTTGACGAATACTATGAACTACGCGGTTGGGACGTGAACGGAAGGCCTAAAGAGGAGACTTTGACGAGACTGGGACTGGAAGATGTTGCAACTGAACTTCGTGAAATGGGGAGGATCTTATGAGGGTTACCCTCAGGTTTGCCAGGGCGCTACAGGAGATTTACGAACACCTTGATGAAGAGATGGAAGCAACGCTGGAAGAAGGAGCGACAGCGAGAGATGCTCTGGCTGCCGCAAACTTGCCGGAAGGCGCCTGGGGCATTCTGCTTACTGATGACAGACTTTGCAAGATAGATGAAAAAGTCTCTGATGGTCAGGTAATCACGGTGCTGCCGCCGATTTCCGGCGGCTGAGGGGTTAATTGCCAAAAACCGTTTGAGTCAAGCTGCGAAATGCCCCGCCCCGACATAATATAGGTTGTGGCATTCTCCCTTGGAGGATACACAATTATGTCTCAGGCGGGGTTAAGCTTATGGAGTGTCCGAGAATCACAAATGTCTGGGCTACCGGGTTTGCTGACCCAATCGCGAATCGTATGACGTCCCGCTTGGTCATAGAAGCTACTTCCTTGCCACGTTGCCGTGTTCGTGGAATATCCGTAAATGAAATAAAGATTGAGTTTCCTTACGCAATCCTTCAGATGGCTCCTGACAGCATAAGGGTGAATGACGGACTCATATCCCGAATGACAGTGGTCAACGGGCCTCCTTACCCATATATCCGCGTTAGTTTGGAACACTCTTCCCTTTGGACTTTGATTGAGGTTCCGGGGACACCTGCAGGGAGCGCTCCGGAAAGAATTGTAATAGATTTTGACCGCAGACCTATTCGAGGGATATTTGAAGGCAAACTTGTAGCTATTGACCCTGGGCATGGAGGCTGCGACACCGGGGGACGCGGTCCGGTAAATCTCGTGGAGAAGAAGATAACCATTGAAATAGGACGACTCTTTGCCAACGCCCTTACGCGGGAAGGGGCAGGAGTAATAATGACCCGCACATCTGATGAGAATGTGTCAAAGGCTGCAAGATTTGCACGTGCAGAGAGTTCTGACGCTGACGTATTTATCAGTATTCACACGTTTTCGTCAGGCAATCGCAAGATATCAGGCTCAAGAACTCTATATAGCCTAGAGACGGAAAGAGAGAGCCGGGCTTTAGCTGAATGCATCCAGGCCTCCCTGGTGGAGAAACTCCCGGTGGCAGACAGGGGAATAGCCGGAAATCCCGAGAGACTTCCTTCTGATTTTAAGATTCCCCATGTAGTTGTGGAAGTAGCTGCCATAACCAATTGGGTGGAAGAAGGATGGCTTCGCAGTATTACCTTTAAGGAGCAGGCTGCGAATGCCATGGTTACAGGACTTGCTAGGTATTTTCTCTTCGCTGCCCGACATCCGGGGGGAAACGGCAAGTGTGGCACGAGATCCAGGACTGTTCCGGCAAAGGTATCGACTATTCCCATAAGAACTCATTTGATAGGCGAACATGAGGACCTGGTTGAGGTTATCAAGAGATATGTCTCCGGCATTGTGAGACAGGGCGATGTTGTTGCTGTCGCTGAGAGTGTGGTATCCATAACTCAAGGCAGGGCTATCTTGCCTGAGTCCGTTCATCCTGGTCTGCTTGCACGTATGCTGTGCAAGCTTCCGGGTAAGGACGGAAGCCTTGCCACTCCGCCTGCAATGCAGCTTGCAATTGATGAGGTAGGAGCCTATAAAGTGCTGCTGGGAGTCATGGCTGCAGGCGCAGGCAGACTCATAGGGCGCAGAGGAGATTTCTTCAGGGTTGCAGGACGTTCTCTGGCTCAAATTGATGATATAGCAGGGACTCTTCCTCCATATGACAAGCATGTGATTCTTGGTCCGTCCAGTCCGGACAAGGTCGTAAAATGCATTAAGGATTCCATAGGCGTGGACGTGGCAATCGTGGACGTAAATGATCTTGGTTGTGTAGATATCCTGGGAATCACTGATTTGAATGCTTTGGACTGGGTGTCGCGGGCGCTTACAAGCAATCCTCTGGGAAATGATGATCAACAGACTCCTATTGTCATCCTTCGGCCCGGCTATTGATTTTTAAGCCTGATATGAAGTTCGGTTCGAGACCCTCTTGTAAGGGATTTGCTGTTACCGAAGATGCCTTGGTATTGGCATTATCCCGCTCTCTGCGGCATAAATAGGATACTGCCATGAAAACTCAGTCCTTTTTCAGCGGTACGTTGATCCTACTGGGCGCAGGAATCCTCACAAAGGTGTTAGGCGCTTTATTCATTATTCCCCTTACCAGGTTAATAGGGGCTGAAGGTGTCGGTCTTCTGCAGATGGCATCCCCGGTTTTCGTCGCAGCGGCAGTGCTATGCGCATCAGGAATTCCTGTTGCCACGTCAAAACTGGTGTCAGAAAGACTTGCTGTCCGGGATGAATCAGGTGCAATACAAGTTGTGTCAGTCAGTCTGGCAGCTGCGCTTCCGGTAGCCGTATTGCTTTCTTATGCGCTGTACGCCGGGGCCGGTTTCATTGCAGCTTTCATAGTAAGGGATCCCAGGGTGTTCTTTCCGCTCAGGTGTCTTTCTCCTGCTGTCTGTTTCATCACATGTTCCGCAGTTTTCAGAGGCTATTTTCAGGGGCGCAGTATCATGGTGCCAACAGCTGTGTCCAATGTGACAGAGCAGGTGGTCAGGGTAGTTGTTGGGCTTGGGTTGGCTTATGCCTTACTGCCAAGAGGCGTACACTGGTCTGCTGCAGGAGCTGCCATGGGCGGATCTTGTGGGGCCTTTGTAGGGTTTCTCGTTCTTATCATGTACTTCATAGCAGTGGGCAGAGAGAATCCGATACCAAAGAGTGGAGGGAAGTCGAACCACGTCTCAAGAACGTCCCCCGGCAGGCAGTCATCCCGTTGTACCATCAAGGAGGTTGTAGCCCTTGCGTGGCCTGTGACTATGGCATCCCTCGTTTGGCCTCTACAGGATTTTCTGAATGCAGCTATTATCCCCACAAGACTTCAGTATATCGGATTTTCCGTTTCCCATTCAGCAGAACTCTACGGACGCTTGTCAGGCATGGCCTTAGGCTTAGTGGCCTTGCCCGGCGTTGTCACGACTGCGATGGCAATAAACCTTGTCCCCCAGGTTGCGTCTGCCCATGCCAAAGGATGCCGAGACCGTACGGCTCACCTGACAAAGAGCGCGATACGAGGGGCATTATTGGTTGGCATTCCTGCTTCAGCAGGACTTCTGGCCCTGCCTACACAGATAAGCGCTCTTGTGTTCGGGGATCCCGGAGCAGGAGTTCCCCTTAAGATAATGTCGTTTGGTTCCACTTTTTTGTGTCTGCAACAGACTACTGCAAGTGTTCTAAATGGCGTGGGGAAGGTAGACTTGCCTCTCAGAAACGGCCTTATTGGGGCAACTTGCGCCACTTTGACCAATTATGTGCTTACAGGGATTCCCGGAGTAGACATAAAAGGGGCTGCTTTTGGAATCGGACTCGGATTTCTTGTAACAGGGGTGCTCAATGTGATCGCCTGCGGAAAACTGACAGGCCCGGGTCCTGATCTTCTTATATCAGGATTGCGTGCAGCTGTAGCGTCTGCCATCATGTTTCCGGTAGTCCAAGGCATTAACGGCTTTCTGCTTATGCGCACTTTAAACTGCACCGTATCTACATCTTGCGCAATCCTCGCAGGTGTGGTTGTATATGGATTAGCCTTAATTTTCCTCGGAGAACTTAGTTTGCGGGAGATAGCGGTCATACCCGTTGTAGGTAATTTGCTGGCAAAAACCTTTCGGTTCACCGGTTGGGCGCGCTAGGCGAAACCATCCTCTATACAGGTCTTCATATCCCCATTAACCAATTCATCCCTTTTTTCAACAATGGAAATCTGCGGCAGGAGATTCCCGGGGAGTGTCGAAGGATCATACTGTTATACGGTCATCCTACAACTTTTTGCAAGGGGTGATTGGTGGTATTGATATGGAGCCGATAAAGCGTGTTCGAGTAGTAGATTCTGTTTCAGAAAAACTTTTAGGAGCAATATCAGAAGGCAGATTTGAGATAGGGGAGAAGCTCCCGCCTGAGCATGAGCTTGCTGAAATGCTCAAGGTGAGCAGGAATGCCCTGAGAGAAGCAGTCCGCCAATTGGAGACAATGGGTATAGTCACGGTGAGGCACGGTGATGGAACTTATGTCAATCGTGTGACAGGCAGCTCCCTCGTTACCCGAGCTCTTCAATTTTTCAGGTTAGGCGGAAAGACCTTAGTCGATCTTGTTGAAGCCCGTGAAGCTATTGAAGTAACCGCAGCTATGCTGGCAGCGGAGCGGGCAAGGGATGAGGAAGCTGACACTCTCATACGACTTGTTCATGAGATGAGCGACCTTTTGGACAGTCCCGGAGAGTACGCGGAAAAGGATTTCACCTTTCATGTGATGGTTGTTAAGGCATCAAGGAATGAAGTCCTTGTTGAACTGTTTTCCACAATTCAGGATATTCTCATGGTTCAGTTGCGAAAAATCATGGAATTTTATGGAGTCACAAGAGAGTCATACGGTTATCACCGGAAGATAGCTTCGGCTATAGCTGACAAGGACGGAGAGGCTGCAGCTGAGGCAATGAGAGATCATTTCAGGAAAGTTGCAAAACCTTATGTGGCGCAAATCGCAAAGGATTCCTACTTGAACTCGGGAGGAGAAGGCGAAACATGAGCATCTATGTTTTACTGAAGCAAGTGCCGGGCACATCCGATGTAAAAATGGATGAAGAGACCGGGACAATGATAAGAACCGAACACAAGAACGTTATTAACCCTTTGGATGAAAACGCTTTGTCCGAAGCTATTCGGATAAAGGGCGCAAAGCCGGAAGTGAAAGTTACGGCAATCAGTATGGGTCCGCCTCATGCCCAAAAGGCCTTACGGGAAGCCATAGCCCTTGGCGCTGACGAAGCAGTTCTCATGTCACATAGGGGGTTTTCAGGATCTGACACCTTAGCGACAAGCAAGGCTTTAGCCAAGGCTTTAATGACGCTGGCCGGGGGCCGGCTCGGAAAGGATGATTTGGTCCTTTGCGGAGAACGTGCCACTGACGGAGAGACCGGCCAGGTAGGGCCTATGGTATCAGCTATCTTGGATGTTCCTGTTGTGACTTATGTCCGTAAGATTGTCTTGAAAGACCATTATATTGAGGCTGAACGAGTGGTTGAAGAGGGGCTTGAGCTCATTAGGACATCTTTGCCCGCTGTTGTGACTGTGGTAAAAGATATTAATCAACCCGGATTTCCCACTCTCTCCGGAAAACTCAGAGCCAAGTCCAAGGAGATTCCTATCCTTACCCCTCTTGATCTGGGCCTTTCCCAAGAAGATGTAGGACTTCAGGGATCTCCGACAAGAGTTGTCAAAGTGTTTCGGCCGAGACTCAGCCGCGACACAATTATGCAAAAGCAAGACAGTTCATGTGTTGCAGTGGACAGCCTTATGTCTTTCCTTGAAGAACGCGGTATCATCTAGTTTTGGCGCAATTTGATAAATGGAAGCAGGTGATGGCTTTGACATATAGAGGCGTAATGGTAATAGGAGAGCAGAGGGGTGGGGAGCTTCACCCTGTGACGTATGAGTTATTGGCAAGAGGACGCGTTCTTGCTGACAAGCTCTCAGAGGAGCTTTCTTGTGTTGTCCTTGGCCATGAAATTGAACGGTTCGCAGAAGGGATAATCCAAAGAGGTGCTGATATCGTCTACATAGTAGACAATCCCGCGCTCCGGCACTTCCTTCCTCGACCTTATGCAGCAGCTCTAACCAGACTTGCCAAGGAGGCGAAACCTGAGATTATCTTGGCTGCTGCAACTACGCAAGGCCGAACGATTATGCCGCTTATTGCAGCAAGACTTGACACAGGATTGACAGCGGACTGTACAGGGCTTGACATAGATCCTCTTGACAGGTTGCTTCTTCAAACAAGGCCTGCCATCGGCGGCAATGTAATGGCTACGATAAAGACGCCGACATCCCGGCCTCAAATGGCTACTGTAAGGCCGAAGTCAGCAAAACCAAATTCTGCCGATAAGACCAGAGAAGGCCTGGTGGTGCTGAAGACCTATGAAGACAACATATTCGCGACTTGTGAAGAACTTATCGATTTTGTGAAAGACACCACTCAAGATGTGAACGTGCAAGATGCGGATATTGTGGTCGCAGGCGGGAAAGGGCTTAAGACCCGTGACAACTTCCGCATGATAGAGGAACTCGCATCCTTGCTTGGTGCAGCTGTAGGCGCATCCAGAGACGTCGTGGATCTCGGGTGGGTGGGATATCCTCATCAAATAGGACTGAGCGGAAAAACAGTATCGCCAAAGCTCTATATAGCAATAGGCCTTTCCGGTTCGGTGCAGCATCTTGCAGGTATGCAGACATCCGAGACTGTGGTTGCGATAAATAAGGATGAGGACGCTCAGATATTTAAAGTGGCTGATTTCGGTATTGTCGGAGACCTGTTCGATGTTGTTCCCGAATTAACAGAGAAGCTTAAAGAGAAAAAGAACGGAGAATGCGTAAGGAAGGGGTGAGACTTGTGTCAAGATACGGTCGAATCACAGAAGATATCATAAGCGAGCTCAGAAGAATTGTCGGACCTTCCTCTGTGGTCACTGATGAGGAGAAAATGCTCCCCTACGCTCACGATGAGGTGTCTGAAGACGCATATGTCAAAATGCCTGAGGTTGTGGTGCGGCCCGGGACGAAAGAGGAAATCGCCTCTATCATGAAGTTGGCTAACAAGGAAAAGATTCCGGTCACGCCTCGAGGGGCTGGGACCGGGCTGTCCGCAGGGTGTGTCCCGGTATTCGGAGGAATAGTCCTTTCTCTTGAGAGGTTGAATAGAATCCTTGAGATAGACCAGGAGAACCTCTTTATCATCGTGGAGCCGGGAGTCACTACCGGAGAAGTTCAGAGACGGGCTGAAGATGCAGGTCTGTTCTATGCAGGCGATCCGTGTAGCGCTGAAAGCTCCCAGATCGGCGGTAATATCGCTGAGAACGCAGGCGGAAACAGGGCTGTCAAATATGGGACGACTTCAAGATATGTCTATGGACTCGAGGTGGTCCTTCCAAGCGGCGAAACAATGACGCTCGGCGGTAAGTGCGTGAAAGATGTCACAGGGTATGACCTGATTCACTTGATAGTCGGTTCTGAAGGGACTTTAGGGATCGTAACAAAGATTTGGCTTAAACTCCTTCCCTTGCCTAAGTACAGAGCTGATCTCTTAGTGCCTTTTGACAAGATGCAAGAAGCCATCGAAGTCGTACCGAAGATTATGACTATGGGTGGAATTGTCCCTACATCAGTGGAGTTTATGGACAGTATGTCGATAAAAGCTGCTGAACTCTATCTTAACCAAGTTCTTCCTCATAGTGATGCAGGTGCTTACATTATCGTGGAAGTTGAGGGCAGCTCAGAGACACAGGTGGAAGAGGATTATGAAACCATAGGGAAGTTGTGTCAGGAGAACGGTGGGATAGAGGTATATGTAGCCGACAATCTATCTACTCAGGAGCGCATATGGAAAGCCAGGAAATGCGTAGCCGAGGCATTGCGTGTTATAAGCCCCGTGTATTGCATGGAAGATATAACTGTACCTACCAGCGAGATTCCTAAAATGCTTAAGGAAATAACCGGTATTTCAGAAAAGTACGGCGTAAAAATACCTTGCTTTGGACATGCAGGTGACGGCAATATCCACGCAACATTGCTCAGGGAAAACATGGACGAAGACACATGGGGGAATATTAAGGAACAAGTGCTTGAAGAGATGTATGCTGCCACATATATGCTAGGTGGGAACCTTTCCGGCGAACACGGAATAGGGGCCAAGAGACTGCGTTTCCTGGAGAAGTTCATGGATCCGGCAGCCCTTCGCGTCATGAGATCGATAAAACAGGCCATCGACCCTAACCTTGTCCTGAATCCAGGGAAAATCTTTGACTTGTGACTAAAAAGGCGGTGTAGAGTTACATTTCTCAGAATGATTCGAGATGGGGTTGTTTGCAACTGATGTAGCTGTTTGGTAAACTGAGGGTGTTACAGACATGATTTGAGTCTATGGAGACGAGATTATGCGAAAATACCATATCCACACCTTTGGATGCCAAATGAACGAGCATGATTCTGAAATCATCGGGGGAATACTGGAGCAGCGTGGATTTGGGGCTACGGATTCCGTGGATGACGCCGATATCATAATATTCAATACCTGCTGCGTGCGGGAGAATCCTGAGCGAAAGGTATATGGACGGGTCGCGGATTTAAAACGACTGAAGCTCAAGAATCCTGATTTAATAATCGGGATTTCCGGTTGTATGGCGCAGCAACCGGGGGAGACGGAGCGTATAGCAAAGCGCCTTCCCCATGTGGATCTTGTTTTTGGCACTATGAACATCCACGAACTCCCTGAACTCTTGGATCAGGTGGAGGCAGGCCACAAGTCTTATCGCGTATGGGAAGGAGACCTCGAAAATGACGGAAGCTTTATGGAAGGACTTCCCATGCGCCGAGTCCCAGGCGTTTCAGCCTGGGTTTCCATTATCTACGGGTGCAACAACTTCTGTTCCTATTGTATTGTCCCGTATGTCCGTGGCAGGGAAAGGAGCCGCAAGTTTGAGGATGTTGTAGCTGAAGTCAAAGGCTTGGGGAAGGAGGGGTTCCGCGAAGTTGTCCTGCTCGGTCAAAATGTGAACGCCTACGGACGGGATCTTAAAGACGGGCGCGATTTTGCAGATCTTCTTCATGCTCTGGATAAGACATCCGGGATATACAGAATACGCTATATGACCAGTCATCCCAGGGATTTCACGGATAAGCTCATTCATGAAATAGCTTCATCTGAGACTGTATGTGAACATTTTCATCTTCCTCTCCAGGCAGGTTCAAACCGGGTATTAGCTCGTATGAACAGAGGTTACACCTTAGAGTATTACCTGGATTTGGTTCACCGAATACGTCAGGCTGTGCCTGGGTGTTCCATTACGACAGACCTCATAGTGGGTTTTCCCGGCGAGGATGACCGTGACTTTGATGAAACCCTGAGGGCAGTGGAGGAAGTTCGGTTCGACTCAGCATTTACGTTTGTGTATTCGCCGAGAAGGGGCACAGCTGCTGCCTCTATGCCGAACCAAGTCTCTGACTCCGTGAAAAGCGAGCGGATTCAGAAATTGGTTAATCTCCAAAATACCATCACTGAAGAGATCAACCGGAATCTTAAGGGGGAAGTTGTGGAGGTCCTGGTTGAGGGGATGAGCAAAACAAATCCTGATATGCTGTCAGGACGCACTCGCACAAACAAACTGGTTGTTTTCCCACACCACCCCACTGCCCGTAAAGGGGATCCGGTCAAAGTCAAGATCATAGAGACCCGCGCTTGGACTCAACTGGGTGAGGTGGTTTCTGTTTGACCACTCCAATGATACGGCAGTACACAGCCATAAAAGCCCAGTATCCTGATGCAATTCTCATGTTTCGTCTTGGCGACTTCTACGAAATGTTCAATGAGGACGCCAAGATAGCAGCGAAGGTTTTGGAGATAACCTTGACTTCCAGAGATGCAGGCAGCGGCATGAAGATGCCAATGTGCGGAGTGCCTTATCATGCTGCACAGTCATATATAGGCCGGCTTATCGAAGCAGGACACAAAGTCGCCATATGTGAACAGATGGAGCCTCCTCGTCCCGGACGAAAAATCGTAAGGCGTGAAGTCGTTCGCGTGATTACTCCCGGAACAATCCTCGAGCCTGAGTTTTTAGAGGCGAAGCAGAACAACTATTTGATAGCTTTGGCTGTCCAAGGCAAAAGAGTAGGTTTGGCCATACTTGATGTATCTACAGGGGAGTTTGCTATTACCGAGGCCCGTGGGGAGCACGCGGAAGACGTGATCCTTGCTGAGGTGAGCAGTCTTGGCGCTAAGGAATGTGTTGTTGTGCCCGGTGTCGCAGAAAGCCCTCGCCTTATTGCAGGACTCAGGTCAATTGAAGGACTTGCTATGACTTACATAGACGAAGAGTCAGAATTGTCGGTTGCCGGATCCCGCGTTCGGTCATCCCAGGAAACGCCGGCCAAGAAGGCGCTTATTGACCACTTTGGTTCCCTCGCTCTGGAGGGTTCAGGCTGTACGGAGTATCCCCACGGAATGCAGGCAGCCGGGGTTCTCCTGCTATATGTATCTAGTACACAAAGGACGTCACTCGCCTACATCAGTACGATTCGTTGCTTTTCCACAGATGACGCTGTGGCAGTTGATCCTGAGACCCGCCACAGCCTTGAACTTTCAGATCCTATAAGACCTATGCAATGCGGGAAGGAACGCACCCTCCTTGGAGTGATGGACCGCACAGTGACATCAATGGGCGGAAGGCTGCTTAAGAAGTGGATGGATCGCCCTTCGAAGGACTTGGCGGAAATCACGAGGAGACTCGATGCAGTGGAGGAACTTGTAGGTGATGTCATAATGCAGGACGACATCAGGCGAATTCTATCCCGTATTCGAGACTTGGAGAGACTTGCCGTCCGTATCGGCACAGGGGGGGCAAATGCCAGGGATCTGGTGTCTTTAGCTGAATCCCTTGATGTTATACCCGATCTTAAGGAAATCTTGCATGAAGCGAAAAGCGATGCCTTGCAGGGGATCGCTTCGCGTCTTTTAGATCTTGGCCAGTTAAGGGGGCTTATAGCACAGGCGATTGTGGATGATCCCCCGCATGTTTTGACTGAAGGCGGGATAATCCGAAAAGGATACAGCGTGGAACTGGATAAAATCCGGGACATGAGCGCAAGGAGCAAAGAGTTCCTGGCTTCTCTTGAGGAATCGGAGAAAGAGAGGACAGGCATAAAGTCACTGAAAATAGGGTATAACCAGGTATTCGGTTACTATCTTGAGGTCACCCGCGCCAACTTGCACCTGGTTCCTGAGGCTTGGACAAGAAAGCAGACTCTTGCCGGAGCTGAGCGGTTCATTACCCCTGAGTTAAAGGAGCATGAAGCTATCATTCTCAAAGCGAAGGATCGAATGACTTCCTTAGAATACGAGCTGTTCGCAGAAGTCAGGGAGCAGGCCGCGCGCGAGATCCCCGGAATACAGCAGGTAGCGGAGGCTGTAGCTGAGATTGACGTGTTTGCGTCTCTTGCAGAGGTGGCTGCTTCATACCGATATGTCCGTCCTAAGATTCATGAAGGGCAAGAGCTTACGATAATTGGGGCGCGCCATCCTGTTGTGGAGACGTCTCTTCCTGTAGGAGCGTTTATTCCCAATGACGTCTTGCTTGACGGAGAATCGTGCCAAATAATGGTTCTTACCGGCCCGAACATGTCAGGCAAGAGCACACTTGGGAAGTCTGCGCTCATCATTACTCTTATGGCGCATATGGGTAGTTTTGTTCCTGCAAGTTCCGCTGTTATTCCACTGACGGACAGGATCGCAGTGAGAGCCGGGTCATCTGAAGAGATAGCTGAAGGGAAGTCCACGTTTATGGTGGAGCTTCTCCAGACCTCGAGAATACTCTCTCAGGCCACCGAAAGGACGCTCATATTTATTGACGAGCTTGGACGTGGAACCGGTACTTACGACGGAATGGCCATTGCCCAAGCGGTAATTGAATACATACATGACAGGATAGGTGCAAAGACCATTTTCACCACGCACTTCCATGAGCTTGCTGCACTCGAGGACAAGTTGAGCCGGGTCAGGAATTTCCGTATAGAAGCTGAGGAGCGAGGGGGAGAGGTAGTATTTCTCTACACACTGCAGCCCGGAGGATGTGATAAGAGCTACGGGATTAATGTGGCGCGAATGGCAGGTATGCCGCGGGAAGTAGTAAGGAGGGCAGATGCCATTCAGAGAGAGCTTGAGAAGCGGAGCCCTTCGAGGCCGCAGCAGATGAGCCTCCTTGCTGTTCTTATGGACGAGACAAACCCTTCATCCCTGCCTTCACCTGATCAAAGGATTGTGGAAGAGATAAGAGAGATGGACATAGATTCCATGACACCGCTTGAAGCCCTTACCCGGCTTGCGGAATTAAAGTCGAGGATTGAAAAGGAAGAGAATTCGTGATTACAGATGACACCATAGCAGTTCTGGACGAGGACACAATTAATAGGATCGCTGCAGGCGAGGTTGTGGAGCGACCTGCGTCAGTGGTGAAGGAGTTCATAGAGAACGCTATTGATGCCGGGGCATCAGAGATTGTAAATGTCAATAAAAATTTAGGCCACTTACCGGCCTAAAATTAGGCCACCAATTCATAAAAAATTAGTCTGCTTTTGCCTGCTTTGAAAGAGCTTGCTTAAATCTATAGCTTTCGCCATTAATGTTCAGTATGTGTGC
>JAKPFY010000141.1 GCA_029551185.1 Bacillota bacterium | reverse complement strand
CCCGAAGGAATTGTCAGGCTCATCCTGTACTATCCTCAAGAAATCGGACGCAATGTCGATGAAATCCTTAGAGCAATAAGGGCATTCCAGGTTGCAGACGAGCACGGCGTAGCTGTCCCGGCGAACTGGCCGAACAACGAGATAATCGGCGATTCGGTCATAATCCCGCCTCCCAACAACGAAGAAGGCGCCAAAACCAGACGCGGTGCTGACAACTGCTTCGACTGGTGGTTCTGCTACAAGAAACTGTCATGACTTACAGTCGGACATAAAGACACATAACAATAACATGGACCAGGTGCCAGGTGAAGATGTGAGGGAATGGCCCCGTCATTAGGCACGAGGGGGCCTTCCTCCATCAGGAAGTGCGGTTGACATAGGAAGGAAACATCTTTAAATTCTAAAGTGTGTGCCGGACTGCTTGTGGCACATGTTTTGAGGATTCTGAAGGTTTCCATTGCCAGGATAGAGTGGGTGCCGGATAGCTTGGTGTCACATGTTTGTGTCGATGGAGTACGGAGTTGGGATAACGAGACGCACCAGCCATTGGAAACTTGGGAATTGCAAAACCAAATATACTGGAATAATAGTGAGCGAAGATTAGAGCGCCGGTTAATGTTCTGGCAGCACTCTGACGGTACTCTGGCAAGTTCGTAGTATTATCAGGGCTTGCACAAATAGTAGTACCGCACACGATGATTAGATGATTGAGAGGAATGGAAGCATGAAACGGGAAAATAGGCAAAATGACAAAGCCGCATTGGCAGTTGAGAAACTCAAGAATATTGGCCTGCGGGCCACTCCGCAGAGAGTGGCTATCTTGGCATTTTTGGAAGGAAACACATCCCATCCGTCGGCGGAGCAGATATATGAAGCTCTTAAGTCGGAGATGCCCTCGCTTTCCCTTGGGACTGTGTACAACACCTTGGATGAACTGGTGCAGAGAGGGGAACTCCAGGAACTGGCCATAAGTCCAACCCGTAAACATGTGGACCCTAACCCGGATCCCCACTATCACTTCTTGTGCGAAGGATGCGGGAGGATCTACGACTTCCCCGGCACATTGCATACCGAAGAGATTGAAGAAGCAACCAAGGGCTTTAGGGTACAAAAATATGCAGTGTATCTGTACGGGATATGCCCAGCTTGCAACCAAGAAGACTCTGACCGCTCATCAAGTTGGTGTGCATCCTGACCTCCCTTGATGACAACACCACTATTACAGGCAGCCCCGTTTGGTGCCCGACCTGCGTGGGGAACTCAGCCCTTCTGCCGGTGCAGCCGGATTAGGTAAATGGAATGATGCGCTAAGGGTACCAATAACAACTTTTTGCGGTATTAAGCCGCAAGATCTCTTAGTGTGGCTTCGACCCTCTGAAGTAGTATTTCTCTGTTATTATATAACCAAAAGGTGTAAACTTCAGAACTATGCTGAGTGATCTATCGTATAGAAGGGACACGGAAAGGAGGCGAGGATATGGCCAGAGGTAACAGAGTGGAGATTAAGAGGACTATTTATATATGGGCGATCAAAGAATCCCAAAGAGATTTTGACGAGATACAAAGAAAGTTCAAGAAGATTCGGACTTGGATTTCCGGAGAAGACCAACCTACCTACAAGCAGGTAGAAGAGTTAGCCAAATTCTTGGGTGTACCTCTGGGATATATGTTTTTAGATGAGCCTCCGAAGGAGCACTTTATTAAGTCTGAGTTCCGAACCATTGAAAACAAAATGCCCGGTATGAGCAAGGACCTCCAAGACACTCTATACATCATGGCAAGGAGAAAGGATTGGCTGAGTGAGCACCGCCAAAGAAAAGGTTGGACAAAGCTACTTGCCCGTAGCTTTAGTGATTTGAGTGAGACAAATATTCTACCTGCCAAAGAGCACTTGGGCTTGGATGAACTCTGGTATGAGAAGCACCGGGATAGAGATTCCGCCTTCAGGTATCTAAGGCAGAGACTGGAAGATATAGGGATTATAGTTATGCAAAGCGGAATTGTGGGCTCCAACACTCACCGTAAGCTAGATGTAAATGAGTTTCGAGGCTTCTTGCTATATGATGACTTTGCACCGCTTATATTCATAAACAGCAGAGACAGTAAAGCAGGGCAAATCTTTACTTTGATCCACGAGTACATCCACTTCTTATTGCGAGCAGATGATATATTCATTGACAAAGATAGTGATGAAACAAGAATAAACTTGATGACCGCAGAGTTTCTAATCCCCGCATCTCATGTTCAGAGATTATGGGTTGAGAGTAAACCCGAATTAGAACAAATAGCTGAGTTGAGTAAGCTGTTTCACGTTAGTGAATTGGCGGTAGCCATTAAGCTCAAGCAACTTGGCAAGATTCCGCACCGCATCGTGAATGAAGTAAAACAGCGAACTGAACGGGCGATAGGAAACAAGGGTACTGAGGAACCCGGAGGCGACTATTACCTCACCAACAGAGCCCGTATTAGTAAAACCTTTGCACGAGCTGTAATCGAGGCTGCTGAGTCCGGCGAAGTCAGCTACACCTATGCATTTGATTTACTGGGCGGTTCCGCAAAATTATACGACTACCTCAAAGAGGAATTCATGACCTATGAGGGACAAGTATTTAGTTGATGCAAGCGTGTTCATAACGGCTCATAGACAGCGATATCCATTCGATCTTGCTCCGAGTTTTTGGGAACAGCTGGTTGAGAACGGAGCATACAGAATAGTCATAATTAGGCAGGTCGAAAAGGAAATACAAAAAGGCGATGACATACTAGTAGAATGGTATAAGAAGCAACGCAGTAAGTTTACAGTCTTGGGGCAACCTGGCCGAGAAGTTCTACAATCCTACAAAAAGATGATAAATTCGATAATGGCTAGTAAACAATATACTCAATCAGCCAAGGACGAATTCGCTTCGAAGGCCGATTCGTGGTTATGTGCATATGGACTAGCTCTGGGAGCAACCATCGTAACTTTAGAAACATATGATCCTGAAATCAGGAAAAGAGTAAAAATACCCAATGTCTGTAGGCAATTTGGCACAGAGTACATTGACTTGTTGCAGTTTATGAGGGAACTGAAGATTCGGCTCTAGGGGAACACCACCTCAACCTGCTCGAACCCAAGGGTCAAAGGCAGCCAGAAGATTGATCTCGTGATTCTAGCTCGTCTCAACGGCACTTTTGCCCCCGGCTCCACTCTCAAGGTTCACGCACATGTACACCCAAACCTTCACCCGCGCCGGTCTCCGCGGCTTCATCTGCTGCCATCAAATCCTCCAAATCATCTTCGAAAATCAACGCAGGCCTCCCATCCACCGCAACTTCAACCACTCAGCCGCCAATAGCCTCCGGGGCCTCGCCTCCCATCTTGGTGGGCAAACCTGACCAGAAACAAAAGTCCTGAACCGTCGCCGGCCCGTAACCTGACAGGTATCGTGCAAAAAGCTCCGCCCTAGCCAAGACCGCAGCCGTAGGATCTTCTGGATGGTACAGCCGCTTGAACCCGGACAGCCATTGTTCCAGCCTAACAAAGGTCACTTCTCTGCCCAGGTCGGGACCAAAGTAGACAAATCCTTGCAAGCACGCCTGCTTAATGACCCCGCCCCAGCTGTCTCAACCCAAGGTCTTGCTTCCTGGCCTACCCTGGCAACTACCATCGACCCGATTTCACGCCTGGTAAGAGGACCATCGGCCAGGGCTTCTACCACCGCGTTTACCATGCAATCCAAAAGAGCACGATCCAAGCCGTCCTTGGCCATCCACCGCTGCTCTTTGAGGGCTATACCCGGACCCACGCCGGCGAGATACAGAGGTAAGTCGCCGGCAGGCAGGTAATGCAGGGTAGCATGCATACACCAAGTATTCACTAAATCCCGCCTGGTCCATAGCACATCCGAGACGTCCTCAGGTCCTCAGGCGACAAGCCGCGTATCCGGGTCCTCAGCTCCAAAGACGCGGCCGATGCAACCTGGGCTTGCACCCCGGAGATATCCTGTACCACCTGGATTATCCGAAAGAGAGACAAAAGCGCCCAGATTGGCAGGACATCAGCACCCAGAAGAAGAAGCTGAGTCGTAGAGGTAAGTTGCAGTACTGGCTTAAGATTAGTCAAGACATTGGCCTAGGGAAACCCTCAAGAAAGGAGATGAATTCCCTAAACGGGGAAACACAGTGAGTGAAAAAGCGCTGGACCTGATTTGGACCAAGATGGCCGATGAACTCGAAGAGATCTGCCGGAAAACCGGCGTCATGGGTTATTCCGTCCGCGACCTCAAGACGGGACGTAAGGCCGGTTTCCGGGAAGATGTGCTGTTCCCAACGGCCAGCACCATCAAAATACACATCTTGCTCGGTGTAGCAATCCGTGTTCACCGAGGGGAACTGGACTGGGCTCAGAGAGTGGTGGTGGAAGACAAGGATAAGGTGGGAGGCAGCGGCGTGCTAGGCCACTTCACCTACAAGGCTGACCTCGCCTTGCGGGATGTGGCAGCCCTTATGATATCCCTTTCGGACAACACCGCCACCAACATCTGCATCGACCTGGCAACCATGGACTTGGTGAATGAGACCATGAGGTCTCTAGGCCTCACCAACACTTTGCTCCGCCGCAAGATGATGGATATAGAGGCAGCAAAGCGCGGCGATGAGAACGTGTCCACTCCTGGAGAGCTGGCCACACTGATGGCTAAGATCCAAGGACGGGACGGCATTCCTGAGGCGGTCGCCGAAGATGTGCTCTCCATCCTGTCTTTGCCCAAAACAGGGCCGTTCACCTTGGGACTGCCCAGCGATATCAAGAGGGCCAACAAACCCGGCGGTTTGGGCAACCTGTCCGTGGACGCAGGAGTCATCTATCCCACTCCTGACCGGCCATTTGCACTGGCAGTGTGCGGCAGTTTCCTGCCGGGGCAGCCTGAGGAAGCTACAGCCGAGGTCGTCAGGAAGGCTTTCGAGTACATGAGGATTCTGGCCGAATGCACTGAACTAGGAAGGTCCTAAGGAAAGAGCCCTGCGGGGAGTAGTTGACTCCTCGCAGGGCTTTCTTAGTTCCCATAGATGTGAGTGAGTACCTTATTCGCGACTGCTCGCGCTACTTGCCATCTACTTGACGTAGCTGTTATACACTCTGTACAGGAATACCGCTGCTTCAGCCCGTGTAGTATTGGCAAGCGGGCTAATCCTACTATCAGATCCCACGATTAACCCTTCCTTGACCAGGGTGGCTATACCGCTCAAGGCGTACTCTGCGATATCTCCCTTGTCGATGAACCGATCCAGGACGTGGATATCATCAGACAACTTGAGTCCCATATACTTGTCCAGCACCCGGGCTGACAACGTCATCAGATCCTGGCGGGAGATGGGCTCCTCCGGGTTGAAACGGTTATCTCCATCTCCCAAAGCAATACCCAGCTTCTTGGCGATGCCCACGGCTTCGTAATAGTAGGCATCCTCTTTCACATCGTCGAAATTGTCGGTAAACTCGGCCCTCAAGCCCAGGGTTCTTATGAGAAGCACGGTGTAATCGGCTCTCGTGATGTTCGAGGCGGGAGAGAAGGTATCAGGTCCCGTGCCCTGGATGATACCCTTGGAAGCCATCACCTCGATGGGCTTTCTCGCCCACCCGACTCCGGCCAGGTCGCCAAAGGTCTTGTGTACATAGACAACTGCGAACCAGCTGAAGTGGGTGATTGAGAAGGTCACCGTTCCGGTCTCTTAATCGTAGCGTCCGTTGGGCACCGGTGTCACTTTAGCGTCTCGGTCTATATGCCACACCGTGATATGTTCGGGATTGGCAAGTTCTTCTTCGGTCGGTGTATATGGAATCGCTACACGGACCGGGGAATCGGGGTTATTCCATGGGAAGTCCTCGCCGTCGATTTTCAAGGAGAGCTGAATGATGGGCCTTCGGCCGATAAGCTGCCGCAGTTCCTCGTCCTCTATCTGAGATACATCCACCAGGGTTATGCTGAGGGATACCTTCTTGGCCTTGGCGCAGCCTCCTGGGCCAGCATATTGCCGGGCAGGGTTACTACCGCCATATCCGTCTTTATCACAAAACGTGTGTCGCCGGCTGACGAGGTCAGGGCGCTTGCAGGCAGGCTTATTTCATAAGCCTTTGCACCCTCTATGGCGGGAATCGTGATTTCAACGGTCTTCTTACCGTCAGTTTCTTTAGCATTTGCCAGAGCTGTGGCCAGGGTTTCGTCATCTATTTCGGTTACGGCGATGCCGGAGTCGTTCAGTTCAGGGGCAGCAGTGATGTTTCCTGCCGAATCCACTCTGGTTTCGCCCGGTGTCTCGCCTGGCTCGCTTGGTGCCCCCGGTCCGGACGTGCCCCCTCCGCCCCCTGACGGAGATGCTGCCTTGACGGTGAGATTGAACT
>JAKPFY010000130.1 GCA_029551185.1 Bacillota bacterium | reverse complement strand
AGAACGGAAGTTCTGCAGGACTTGGCACCGTGCAGACTAACAAAAGGTCTGCCGGTTGCCGGGTTTCATCGGGCCTGCCCCTCCACCACTCTTGATAAGAGCTGTCCTTATTATATTCATTTTTTCCTGAGCGCTGTCGATATTATACTACCTGCCTAATATGAACGCAACCTGCTCTGAGGGATGTCCGGACGATATCTGAATTATTTCTTATCAATGCCTGAGAATGCCTGAGCAATATCCCGGTACTACACTGTAGCTAAAACGCACGATGCAATTACCACAAGCACCATAGCGAAAGGGTAGATTGCCGCGTAGGCGGTAGCCGCCTCATCAGTTCCTGCAGCAGTAATAAGAGCGCCCAACGCAGGCGTACTTGTGGTTCCACCGCAGATACAACCCATGGTGTCGATGAAAGCCAGCTTGAAGCCTTTATGAGCAACAAGGAACCCAAGCAACATAGGAATCAACGTGATAAAGGCACCCATGAAAAAGAGCTTCCACCCATACTCAGCCACTGTCGGCACAAGGCCGTGCCCTGCTGAAACCCCTGCTCCCGCAAGAAACAGCATAAGCCCGAATTCACGGATATTCCCGAGGAATTGGCCGGATGGCCTAAGGGACCAAGGACCTACCGAGCCAACATGCCCGACTATGAGACTCACTAAAAGCGGCCCTCCGGTTAGACCCAGGCTGACGCTACCTGACCCTGGAACAGGCATTTGAACCCTGCCGACCAGAATACCCAGACTGATAACAAGGGACAAAGGCACAAGCCCTGTATTGCCAAGGATTCTTCTTTGAATTCCAAGAAACTCTTCAAATCTATCCAGGGCAAACCTTGGCCCTACAGCACGCACAATATCCTTCATCTCGAGGACTGTCTCACCGCTGGGTGTAAACTCGATTCCCGTTCTCATAACCCTGGTCAGTATCACCCCGTACTTCTCATATATGTCAAGTTCCCGTAGTTTTGCACCTGAAGCCTCTTTGCTTTCTACAACAAGGTCACGCACTTCAAGCCCTGGCTCATCCATGGAGAGCTTCACCGTAGGTCCAATAAGCTCCGAAAGTCTCTCAAGAGCTTCCTTAGTGCCTACTGCACGCACATAATCACCATGAAGCAGAATAGTATCGCCTAATGCAGCAACAATATGCTTTCCCCGCATGACTCTGGATACGACAGCCCCTGTACGTGAGGCTACATCCAACTCCGCTAAGGTTCTCCTGTCTGCTTCAGGGTTATCCACAATGAATTCTTGCACAATAAGGCTTGATTGGTCAGCAAACAGTTTCTTCGACGTATGCTTTGCTGCTTCTTCTTTAAGATCTTTTCCGACCAGAAGGGGAAGAACCTGGATGAGCAAGACTTTGCCGATCACCCCGAAGGGATATGCTATTCCGTAGCCTACTGATACGGTATGGTCGCCTGTTACCGCAAGAGCGGCAGCAAGCCCGGGAGTCGTAGTAAGTGCGCCGGTAAATATGCCTGTAGCCAGCTCTCTCGGAATACCGAAAACCGTCCTGAGCGCTACGGCCAATATCGTTGCAGATACAATGATAGTTGCTGCAATAACCCCATATGACAGAGCATTCCGTTTCAGATTGCGAAAAAAAGAAGGGCCGGAAGTAAGGCCTACTGATACTATGAAAAGGACAAGTCCCAGGTCACGTATAATAGGCGGAAGTTCGTATCCAATGTGTCCGAAGAACAGCGCTACCAGCAAAACACCGGATGCGCCCAGTTGCATTTCTCCAACGGTAATGCTGCCAATGATATATCCGACAGCTGCAATGACAAACAATGCCTGAAGCGAACTCATCCGACAATGTTGCCTCCTCTCGGGATCATGTTAATAGATTGTCCTGTAATTGTGACAGTTGTTGCAGCTCATGCGGTCTTGCCGGTTTTGACGGTTTTGACGGTTTTTTCGGAGAGGTTATTTCCTGAATCCAACTTACAAAGGCTTTCCCTCCTTCATCGTTATCCTCTGCAAACTTGCGGCATGTGTCGAGAAACTCCCGGATACTACCGTCAAGCAAAGCCTCCCCTTTAGCGACAAATATCCGTTGGTGGACTGTGGTGCAAGTTCCTTCTTCCGCTGTAAGGAGTTCTTCAACTATTTTCTCACCCGGACGTATACCGGTGAATTGAATCTCAATATCGTAATCAGGGTCAAGGCCTGAAAGCCTGACCATATCCCGTGCGAGATCGACAATTCTTACAGGTTCACCCATGTCAAGGATGAAAATTTCGCCTCCCCTTCCCATAGCAGCAGCTTGGATTACCAGCTGCACAGCTTCCGGGATTGTCATGAAATATCGAACCATGTCAGGATGAGTTACAGTGATGGGACCTCCTCTGCTGATTTGGCGCTTGAAAAGAGGGATGACACTCCCTCTGCTTCCAAGAACATTCCCGAATCGAACCGCCATGAACTTTGTCTTACTGCCTCTTGCCAATGCTTGAATCAATATTTCCGCAGCTCTCTTGCTACACCCCATAACGCTCACAGGGTTGACCGCTTTATCTGTGGAAATAAGCACAAATCTTTCAGCCCCGTAGCGTTCTGCTGCGTTTGCCACGTTCCACGTCCCGAAGACATTATTAGAAATAGCTTCCTTAGGGTTTGACTCCATCAGAGGAACGTGTTTATGCGCTGCTGCATGAAATACTACATCAGGCTTATAGGAAGAGAAAACCCAATCAATTCTTTCACTGTCTCTGATATCTGCGATTACCGGAATAGTATTAAGATTTGGGAAGATTTCCAGAAGGTCTATATTCACTTCATATATGTCATTTTCTCCATGTCCGAGAAGAATCAGGCTTTCCGGATCAAAGCCCGCGATTTGCCTTGAGAGCTCCTGACCGATGGATCCTCCTGCGCCTGTCACCAAGACATTCCTGCCTGACAGGTACATGCCTATCTCTTCTAAATTCACTTTTACCTCTTCACGTCGTAGGAGGTCTTGTATGTCTATTGCCCTAATCCGGCTGATATCCAACTTGCCGTCAAGGAGCTCATAGACACCGGGTATGGTCAGCACTTTCACGCCTAAACCGTCACATGCATGAACTATTCGCCTGATAACCGTTCCCGGAGCCGAAGGCATGGCAATTATAATCTCCTCTACATTATGGGCCTCGATAAAATCAGGAAGCCTTTCCGTGGGGCCTAGCACCCGATAGCCTGCAACAGTATACCCCTGTTTGGCGGGGTCATCATCAACAAAGCCAACAATCTCCTGGCCTATCTCGGGATGAACCCTAAGCTCTTTCGCTACAATGACACCTGCTTCACCGGCGCCTACTATGAGGATCTTATGGGTGTTGTTTACTGATGCAGCCTGTTCCATACCGGCATTGGCCATCTGTTTGCTTGCTGCGACATAGTTAGCCCATTCCCGCCTCACCCTCATGAAAAGACGAATACCGCCTGTGAGAAATACGTTCAAGGACCACGCCATAAATATTATACTCCGAGGAAAACCTCCGGGCTGCAGTATATGAAGAATCAGATAATCAGCAATTGAAGCGAAAGTCCCTGCCAAAACAATAATCAGAGCTTCCTTTACACTGGCAAACTGCCAAAGACGGCTGTATAATCCGAATGCGTAATATATGCAAAGTCGAATAACAATAAGGCCCGGCAGTTTTCCCAATGCAATATGCCAATAAGGAAGTGCCTTAGAAAAGCTGAAGTCAAAGCGTAGAAGCACTGCCAGAGCAAAGCTTATCAATATGCACACCACGTCACCAAGAAAAAGGCCCATCTTCTTAACCCTATAACCCACCCAACGTTTCGCCTCCAAAGGCTGTCCGGCGTTTCTCGGAAACTAAGCAAAAAACAGATTCAAGTTATGTAATGCACTGCCAGATAGCATAATACCTGATACGCGAAGATTCAATTCGCCATAGTAATACCAAATCCCTTCAGCTTTTCTATAACATAACATAGCGCACCATATCAACTTTTCTCTAGTATTATACTGTTACTCCATTCTATGGCAGGAGTATCTGGTATTTTGCCGAATTATAGAATCATCTTAGAGTGTACAATTGATAAATTGCGTAGTATATCGTTTTCTTGGAATGAAATGAGAGGATAGAGTCATGGGTCGAAAAACGTTGCCATTTGTGCAGTCCCTTGTTTTCATGTTGATTCTCGCATTGCTCATCGGGTCAATTAACAATCAACTCTGTTTCGCAGACACTGTAAGTCCCACATACGGCGCAAACAGCGAGTATAGCGAGTATCTGGTAGAATGCGGAGACGTACTTGAGATAGCTGTTTGGGGCCATAAGGACTTATCAGGCATAGTCACGGTTAACGAAAACGGAAAAATATCATTGACAGGGCTCCTCGAAGAGATTGATGTTCTGGGTCTTACAGTCCCGGAAGTCCAAGC
>JAKPFY010000124.1 GCA_029551185.1 Bacillota bacterium | reverse complement strand
TCGATCCAGGAGTTCGTTCCATCGTTGTGGATAGCGCGTGGCAGCTCTGTTTTTTTTGAGGGCCATTGCAGAATGAGAGAAAAATAAGATGGAGCAGGGGAGAGATTGTGGGAAGCTGAGAGAGGGATCGCTTGTGCCGATAAGCTCGAAGTCAGTAATAGCAACAATGAGCAAAAATTCAGAGTTTTCATCGGGAATGTACTTTTTTGATAGCTCGGGAAATCTCCCTGGACGAATCTTTTTTCAAAATATCTTGTCTGCGATCCCAGTCTGTTTTCCCCTTGCAAATACCAATTTCCAGTTTGGCCAGTCTGCCCTTGAAATACAGGCGTAAGGGCACAATCGTGAGGCCTTTGAGTTCTTTGGCTCTGTGCATTTTAAGAATTTCGTGTCGGTGTGCGAGTAGTTTGCGCCGTTGAACGGGCTCGTGTGAAATATGGCTGGAATATCGGTATTCTTCGATACGCGCGCCGACCAACCAGTGCCGTACCGTTTTCCGCTATCTGCTGCTGGATGTACCGGATCTCGCGATGCCTCTCAGTGTTAACGGTTCCCTTCAGCCCTTGTGCATGGAAAAGCCAGAACCTCACAGCAACCGCGCCGCTGATGGAAAGCCCGTCAAAGACAGTCGCTGAGTAGCGCGCGAACAGGTTGAGCAAGTCCCTATGCAGTGCATCCAGCAGTAAGGTGCCTGATTCAAGGCTGTGCTCGTCTGGATCCAGGTTCAGGCAGACAGCACCGTTATGGAACACCCTAATCTCGTACTGCTTACCGGAGATGGAACCTTTGAGAACAGGAACAAACCGCCAACCGTCGAGAAACGGTATCCATTCGCCTTCCCTTGGAGCGGATGGTCCTGTCGGTCGATTCTCGTCAAGCCAGTCCCGGAATCCCGGCTCCAGCATCCGATCTTTGAACCGGCCCGACAGGACTGGACAAGCCACAGCTCGTATCTGTATCCCGTATGCTGGCCCAAACAAAGCTGTACCGAAGAACTCACGTGCGTGAGTTCTTGTCGCTTCTCTCGCCAGATATGCCGCTTCCACCTCTCTTTCATTCATAGGGACGGCTTGGAAGTTGCCGCGTCGGTAGTATCGCCGAACACCATAGCCCTCTATCATATGGGGCTTCCAGTAGCTCTCAGGATGCTGGATAATCAACAACTGCTTGGGAGCAATCTCAGGTAGGTCCACTACTCGAATGGTAAGGGCATGAAGTGGAGGCTGCACCGTGGATATCAGGATCCTCTCGATGCTTTCCGGTAGACTGCGGTCTATCTCCATCCCGCATTCCACGAGAGGCTTTGGCCTCGGCAATTCTCCATCTCGTGCTTCTGGGACACCATATATAAGGATACCGCCTTGTTCGTTGGCGAACGAGGAGACATCCTTGGCAAGTTCCTTCTTTCCAGAGTCCTTGCTGATGTCCAGCGTCTCCTTGTAGTCGAGGCGAAGCGACTCAGGTTCGCGGTCTTCTATCAGAGCCTTGATTGCCGTCGATAGCTCAGCATCGGACATTTGCCTTATGTTGTTTCCCAGCATCTACTTACTCTCCATCGACCTGCCTCGGCAGAAAAGGCCGGTTCTATTGGGTGAGGATCATCTATGTATCACCAGCATCCGAATCGGGGTTGCCCGGCTTGAAGTCCGGATCAAAGCGACCCTTCTTGATCGTCTGTCTTGCTTTCTCGAACGCTTCAGAGTCGGTAACCTCTGTTGACTGCACCAAGGTGTTGTGGCGCTCCTGTAGTCGTCTCACCTTGCACGTGAGCTGATCTAGCGGCATTTCCGAGGCGAATGTCTCGGCCAGAGCACGGGAATCGTGTCGAAGCACCGTGAAAAGGTTTCCAGCTACTCTGTGAGCCGACTCATCATTTGAACCGAAATAAGCAGCCACAGCTGTCACGATTCCAGCGACCGCAGGAACAATCCCAAGCAATGCCCAAGCCTTGTTGTTCATTAACACGCCCACGGGAATGGCTATGCCTGCTGCGCCAGACAGGACAGAAGGCCACAATATGAAGCGCCGACTCTTTATGCCAGCACGGCGTGCCATCTCGAAGTGTGTCTGCGCGGTATACAAGCAGTTCTCCGCAATCATGCGGCACTCGTTGACCAAGTTATCCTTGATATCCATTGCTACGGACTCCTATACGGCGAGAATGGCTTCCCGAAGAAACTGGCCCACATGGCGGCTTCTTTGGGGGAATGCTGAGTATCACATATCTTCCATGCCCGCTCACCAAGCTTCTGCAGCACTAATCCGATCTTATATAGCTCTGCGGTGCTCTTGCCCGAATCCTGAGGAGGTGTAAAGCTTCCTGGTATCCCCACGGGAGCATTCAGGAGTTCCTGAGCAGACAGGAGAAACTGTGCTACAACGTATTTGTAGCCAAATGTGTACCCTTGGGTTGTCCACTCCTGGACCAGCGCAGGAATGATGTGCCTGCAGAGCACTTCTATGTGGAAAGACTTGAGCGGTATCTGCCGGTATCTGAGAAGTGCTTTGACGATCTTGATGGACGGGACCAACATCCCGTCAGACTCCTGATTGCCTGCGGTTATCCAGGCAGCGTCGTGGTCATAGTCAGCGTACATCCAACTGCGGTTGTTGGCACCCACGATATAGCACCTTGGCGTAGAACGATCCGCAACATCGAATGACAACGCAGGCACGAGTTCCACCTTCGTGTTGTCGGCGTATTTCATGCTTACTGTCGGAGCATCAAGTTTGGGGTTCATTCCGAAATAGACCTTGTTCTGATTCAGCGCCCTTCGCACGAGCTTGAGTGCATCCGACGGCAGAAACGCGTCAGTGAAATCCTGAACTCTCCCAAGGTTGACTACTGCATCAATGTCCAGACGACCCGCCAAAGCTGCTGAGCGTATCTTCGTCTTTCTCTGAAATGAACCAATTTGCGTGACCTTGCACCCAGGCAACGCATTCTCAATCGTTGACTTGATGGCGTTGTAGCGGGTCGAAGCCTTATCAACCCTTGTCGCGTCCAACTCCAGCCGGGACAAGAGCTGGTTGAATGCCTGGTCCGGATTGGCGATGAGAGCCATCACTCATCCTCCTCCGCATCCCCGTCACCGTTGATTCCCATCCGGTACTTGATGTCATAGTTGATGATGAAGTCCAGTTCTTCGTCCGTGAACCCATAGTGCCTCGCCAGAACTCGGTCAATCTCGTCGATGATGTGCTTGCTGTACTTCGGATAGAACTCATCGTAAACTACCTTGCCTGTCGTCTTGTAGCTGCACTCCTTTCGCACCTTGTGGCGATTATAGTCATTCATTAGTTCCTGTGCCAATAGACTTAACTGTGACTTTGTATCCTCACTCATCCTGTCAAGCCCAAGCGGGAAGTTCTCGATCTCCCGCATGTTCAGGTGGCGGCAGTCCGACAGTACAACAAACCACCAATAGAACAACGAGCTGTTGATTACCGCTACAACGGCTTCCGAATTGAGCTTGTCTTTGAGGTTGATAGTCTTGACCTGGGTTGACAGTTGCTTGCCGTGGCGTTCGTTCCAGAAGTAGGGGGCAAAATCCATTGCTCTTATCCAATAGCGCGGCGCATTATGGTAAT
>JAKPFY010000089.1 GCA_029551185.1 Bacillota bacterium | reverse complement strand
ACCTGGCTCTGGCGTTTTGGACTATCCAACGCAGCGCCAGCGTGGTGCGTCTGTCTGCCCGCACCTCAACAGGCACCTGATAAGTCGCGCCTCCAACCCTACGCGGTCTGACCTCCAGGATCGGCATGACATTCTTTACTGCCCGTTCAAATACTTCCATGGGATCTTTCTTAGTCTTTTCACCAATGATATTCATGGCATCATAGAAAATGGATTCAGCGATACCTTTGTTCCCATCGAGAAGCAGCTTGTTAATGAGTTGAGCTGCCAACTCGTTACCGTATACCGGATCCGGAATTACCTCTCTTTTAGCAATTCTGCCCCGCCTGGGCATCCGCACACCTCCTTCCTTTCAGGAAGCCATTCTTATCTTAGTATTTACGACTTGGGCCTCTTGGTTCCATACTTTGATCGCGCCTGTCTCCTGTCAGCTACCCCTGCAGCATCGAGAGTCCCTCGAACAATATGATAACGCACGCCGGGAAGGTCCTTTACCCTGCCACCTCTGATAAGGACGACAGAGTGCTCCTGAAGATTATGTCCTATCCCAGGAACGTATGCAGTTACCTCGAGGCCGTTACTAAGTCTGACCCTTGCGATCTTGCGAAGCGCAGAGTTAGGCTTCTTAGGGGTGGTTGTCCTCACAACTGTGCAGACTCCCCTCTTTTGCGGGGCCCCGCCGGTGTACTCAGATCTCCGGGTACGAGAATTGTAAATCCACCTGAGAGCCGGAGCAGACGATTTCTTAGTTACCTTCTTGCGTCCCTTACGCACTAATTGGTTAATTGTGGGCACGCTGTTTCGCACCTCCTTCCTCAAATGAACTTACCTTTACACAGAACATGCCCCTTCCACCTCGAGGTGCAAGGGGCACCGTGGAACGTCGTATTTAAACCGTTACAGCCCTGGTCTTAGTTAACCAGGATTGCTACCGAAGCGGCTCCGACTTCAATGCCACATGCTTTCCCGAGTTGCGCCATGGTATCAACATAGATGATTTCGACTCCATTTGCCTTGCACAACTCTAATACACTTTTGGTAATCCTCTCATCGGCATCCATTGCCAGGTAAACAGCTTCTGCTTCTCCCCTTTCGAGAGCTTTGATGGTCTGCTTTGTGCCTACAGCCTTGCGATGCGCCATCTTCAACTCATCGTGGGACATATCCTGTTTTCTCTCCTCCCGGGGCTTTCTCTTTAAAGCAAACCGCCCCGGCGCACAATTTGCACGCCATCACATTCTAGCATTGCGCTATAACAGTTGTCAAGAACCCTGAGAACTCAATTAGGACAAAACACTGTCAAGGGATTCATGAACAGCTTGCACCGGGGACAGAGACTCCAGGTATTCATCAGTGTCTACATCACTCTCTGCGCCTTCTCCGTTCTTACCGGGCCTATCCTCCCCATCAACAGCTGCCTCCGCCATTTGAGGCACAGGAACGACGTTTCTATATCTACTCATGCCTGTGCCTGCAGGTATCAGTTTACCTATAATTACGTTCTCTTTCAACCCAATCAGAGGATCCGTGCGCCCTTTAATTGAAGCATCCGTTAACACTCTCGTCGTTTCCTGGAAGGAAGCTGCTGACAAGAAACTGTCAGTTGCAAGTGAAGCCTTGGTAATTCCCAGAATCGCAGGCTTTGCTGTAGCAGGTTGCTTGCCTTCCTTCACAACACGTGCATTTTCCTCTTCAAATTCGAAGACGTCTACCAGTCCGCCGGGCAGGAGCTCCGTGTCTCCCGGATCATCGACTTTTACCTTGCGAAGCATCTGTCTGATTACTACTTCAATATGTTTATCATTAATCTCCACGCCCTGCGACCTATATACATCCTGCACTTCCTTGACAAGGTAGCTTTGAACGGCACGAACGCCTTTCACTCTGAGAATATCATGAGGATTAAGAGAGCCTTCAGTAATCTGATCCCCTGCAGTTATCAACTGACCCTCTCTGACCTCGAGCCTTGCTCCATAAGGCACGGTATAAGTCTTCTCGTCTCCGTCATCAGATTTGACCACTACTTTTCTTGTGCCTTTGGATTCCACTACGCTGACACGTCCGTCAATATCACTTATGACTGCTTGCCCTTTGGGCTTTCGCGCCTCAAACAGCTCTTCCACCCTGGGCAGGCCGTGTGTGATGTCATCACCTGCTACACCGCCTGTATGGAATGTCCTCATAGTAAGCTGAGTGCCAGGCTCACCTATAGATTGAGCAGCAATGATTCCGACAGCCTCACCGACTTCCACAAGATTTCCGGTAGCCAGATTGCGTCCATAGCACTTCACGCACACTCCGTACCTGGTCTTACATGTTAGAGGAGATCTGACAGTCACTTCTGTTATTCCTGCCAAATCTATCTGCTTTGCATGTTCTTCAAGGATTTCTTCATTTTCCGCGACAATGATTTCGCCTGTATCAGGATGAACAATATCCTCACAAGCCACTCTGCCGATAATACGTTCTCTTAGTGTCTCTACTACGTCGTCTCCCTGACGGATAGCGGAAAGAGTGATTCCCTGATCTGTTCCGCAGTCGTCCTCACGTACAATGACATCTTGAGCCACGTCTACAAGCCGCCTTGTAAGGTAGCCTGAGTCAGCTGTTCTAAGCGCTGTGTCAGCAAGGCCTTTTCGCGTTCCGTGTGTGGAACTGAAATACTCAAGCACTGTCAATCCCTCGCGGAAGTTGGCTTTAATCGGAAAGTCAATAGTCCGCCCTGACGGGTCAGCTACAAGACCTCTCATCCCGGCCAATTGGCTTAACTGCGAGACATTTCCGCGAGCACCTGAAGTCGCCATCATGTAAACAGGATTAAGCTCATCAAGGCCCCGGAGCATTGCATCCTGGACCTTCTCCTTAGCTTCAGTCCACCTGTCTATAACAAGCTGATATCTCTCGTCATTGGTGATAAGGCCCCGCCTATGCTGCTGTTCAATTTCTTCCACTCGCTTTTCGGTTTCTTCAATAATCTTTGTTTTTTCGACAGGCACCACAACATCCTCTATGGCGACAGTCGTCCCGGATTGAGTCGCATATCTGAACCCAATAGTTTTCAGATTATCAAGGATCATCGCTGTTTCCGCGTTCCCATATCTTTGGTGGCACATTGCTATGAGCTGAACAAGAAACCCCTTTTTCACAGGACGGCCGGAAGGAGCTTCTTTCACTATTTCCTTTATAGAGCGATCCCCTTTAGAATCAATTACTGCGCCGGTTAGAACTGACTCGTCAGCCATATCTTCCACCGCATCATTAATGTAAGGGAAATCATCAGGGAAGATCCTGTTGAAAACAAGCCTACCTACAGTCGTCACAAGGAGTTTCCGCTTCTTATCCTCATCACTCCACCCACAAATGTGCTTTCCCTCGGGCATTCTGACGGCAATGAGGGAATGCAAGGTTACACTGCCTTCCTTATACGCCATATACGCTTCGTCCGGACTTGAGAAATACTTGCCTTCGCCTTTCTCTCCCCGTTGAGCTATGGTCAAGTAATAGCAGCCGAGGACAAGGTCCTGTCCCGGCGTTGCTATGGGTTTGCCATGAGCCGGAGACAAAAGGTTATTTACAGACAGCATTAAGAATCTTGCTTCAGACTGCGCCTCCGCAGACAGTGGCACATGGACTGCCATCTGGTCACAGTCGAAGTCCGCGTTATAGGCCGGACAGACCAAAGGATGGATCTGGATTGCTTTACCTTCTACCAGCACAGGCTCAAACGCCTGGATGCCTAAACGGTGGAGGGTAGGAGCTCTGTTTAGAAGCACAGGATGATCCTTGATAACATCTTCCAAGACATCCCAAACCTCATCACGGACTCGCTCCACCATTCGTTTTGCGCTCTTTATATTATGAGCATACCCGTTCTCCACAAGTTTCTTCATGACAAAAGGTTTAAACAACTCAAGGGCCATCTCTTTAGGGAGTCCGCATTGATGCAACCTAAGTTCCGGGCCGACAACAATCACAGACCTTCCTGAATAGTCCACACGCTTGCCGAGGAGGTTCTGGCGGAACCGCCCTTGCTTTCCCTTCAGCATATCTGACAAGGACTTCAGCGGACGATTACCTGGGCCTGTTACAGGCCTTCCTCTACGTCCGTTATCAATTAGAGCATCGACAGTCTCTTGAAGCATTCTTTTCTCGTTCCTGACGATAATGTCAGGGGCGTTGAGCTCGATAAGTCTCTTGAGACGGTTATTTCTGTTTATTACCCTCCTGTAGAGGTCATTCAGATCTGAAGTCGCAAACCTGCCTCCGTCCAGTTGCACCATGGGACGAAGGTCAGGCGGGATAACGGGAATAACGTCAAGGATTATATGTTCAGGACGGTTCCCTGATTTCCTAAATGCTTCAGCAACCTCAAGACGTCTCGTCGCTCTTTGCTTCTTCTGCCCTGAAGAACTGCGAATTTCTTCCCGAAGCTCATGCACAACTTCATCCAAGTCGATTTCCTCAAGGAGTTTCTTTATAGCTTCCGCTCCCATACCGGCATCAAAGGCATCCCCGAACCGGTCTCTCATCTCCCTGTACTCAATCTCTGAGAGAAGTTGCTTCTTAGTAAGGGGAGTCTCTCCCGGATCAACAACTATATACGCCGCGAAATAGATGACCTTCTCCAGCACACGAGGGGACAAATCGAGAAGCAGACCCATTCTGCTTGGAATACCCTTCAGGTACCATATGTGCGATACAGGCGCTGCGAGCTCAATATGGCCAAGCCGCTCCCTGCGCACCTTTGATCTGGTGACTTCAACTCCGCACTTGTCGCAGACAATACCCTTATACCTGACTCTCTTGTACTTGCCGCAATGACATTCCCAATCCCGAGTAGGCCCGAAGATCTTCTCGCAGAATAAACCCTCTCGTTCCGGTTTGAGGGTACGGTAGTTTATGGTTTCGGGTTTCTTCACTTCTCCGCTGGACCATTGCCTTATTTGCTCAGGCGATGCAAGGCCGATACGAATTTTTTCAAAATTACTGACGTCTAGCAACGACCTCTCCTCCTCTCCCACGCGCTAAAGCAAGTCATCATCATCGTCGGCGTCTTCCCGGAAAAAGTCGTCGTCCTCGTCTTCCTCAAATCCCTCATCCTCATCTGGAGACTCATCATCGTCGACGATATTCTCATCTTCATAGCCACTGCTATCAATCTCTTCATCTAACTGCTCATCAAGCTGCTCATCAAGGCTGTCATCGTCAACCGGATCATCATCGCTGTCATCGGGAAGTGAGAGCTCTTCGATTTGCATGCCAACACTACTCACTTCGTCATCTTGTTCCTCATCGTCCTCAGACTCACCGTCATACCTGACTGCTTCCGTCCTCTTTCTTGCCTCACGTGACGGCAGCTCCTCCAGCAGTACGTCATCTCTTTCTCTGCCCCCGATATCGATTTCCAAATCTTTCGCGGTATCGACAATATCATCATCAGACTCGCCGATTTCTATCTCTTGCTCGTCATCACTGAGGACCTTCACATCCAAGCTCAAGCTTTGGAGTTCTTTGATGAGCACTTTAAACGATTCAGGGACACCCGGCTCCGGCACATTGTCACCTTTCACTATTGCCTCATATGTTTTCACTCTGCCTACCACATCGTCAGATTTTACAGTAAGCAATTCTTGAAGCGTAAAGGCTGCCCCGTACGCCTCCAATGCCCATACCTCCATCTCACCGAACCTCTGTCCTCCGAACTGAGCTTTTCCTCCGAGAGGCTGCTGAGCGACGAGAGAGTACGGCCCTGTGGAACGGGCATGAATCTTGTCATCTACAAGGTGAAGCAGCTTCATTAGGTACGCGTACCCAACAGTCACGGGATTATCAAAAGGCTCGCCTGTGCGTCCGTCATATAGAACGGTCTTGCCATTTCGCGGGAGCCCTACTTCCTCAAGATAGTCCATGACTTCGTGTTCAGTAGCCCCGTCAAATACGGGGCTGGCAACATTAATACCGTCTTTTCTCGCAGCTGCTCCCAGGTGAGTCTCGAGAATCTGCCCGAGATTCATACGGGAAGGCACACCCAGGGGATTAAGCACTATATCAACAGAGACCCCATTAGGCATGAAAGGCATATCTTCTTCCGGCAGGATCCTGGCAATAACGCCTTTGTTGCCATGACGGCCTGCCATTTTGTCGCCTTCGGATATTTTTCGTTTTTGGGCTACATAAACCCGAACAAGACGGTTAACACCCGGACTCAGCTCATCGCCGGATTCTCGCGAGAACACATGGACAGCCACTACCTTACCGGACTCGCCGTGAGGCACTCTAAGAGAAGTATCCCTTACCTCACGGGCCTTTTCACCGAAAATCGCGCGAAGAAGACGTTCTTCCGCAGTAAGCTCAGTTTCGCCCTTAGGAGTGACTTTGCCGACTAAAATATCACCGGTGCGCACGTGGGCGCCTACGCGAATAATGCCTCTTTCATCCAAGTCTTTCAAGGCTTCCTCGCCGACATTGGGAATGTCCCGGGTGATCTCTTCCGCACCAAGCTTGGTATCTCTGGCGTCGCACTCGTATTCTTCTATATGGATAGATGTGAAGGTATCTTCCTTCACCAGTCTTTCGCTGATTAGTATAGCATCCTCATAGTTATAGCCTTCCCATGGCATAAACGCTACCAGCACATTACGGCCTAACGCAAGTTCACCGTTATCAGTGGACGGACCGTCAGCGATCACATCGCCTTTTTCAACCCTGTCACCCACACGGGCAATAGGTTTTTGGTTTACACAAGTCCCTTGGTTGGATCTGACGAATTTTAGGAGTCTGTATGTGTCAATAGTGCCTGCGTCAGTCTGAATAATGATCTCATTAGCTGTGACTCTCTTGACAACACCGGAATTCCTCGCAAGCGCCACGACACCTGAATCCACAGCACATTTGCGTTCCATACCGGTTCCTACAAAGGGCGCGTCCGTCTGTATCAGAGGAACTGCCTGCCTTTGCATGTTTGATCCCATAAGGGCACGACCCGCATCGTCATTCTCGAGAAAAGGAATAAGGGCTGTAGCTACGCTGACGATTTGCTTCGGTGATACGTCCATAAAGTCCACCTGATTATCAGGCACTTCAACGATCTTATCCTGAAAACGAGCTACAACCTTAGGCTTAACAAAGGATCCGTCCTCGGTTAAATCCTCATTGGCTTGGGCTATCACATACTTGTCTTCTTCATCAGCAGCAAGATAGACTATTTCGCCTGTTACTTTGCCGTCAATCACTTTGCGGTACGGAGTTTCGATGAAACCATAATCGTTAATCCTTGCATAAGTGCACAGCGACCCAATTAACCCGATATTCGGACCTTCAGGGGTTTCAATTGGACATATCCTCCCGTAGTGCGAGTGATGGACGTCACGCACTTCAAACCCGGCCCTTTCCCTGCTGAGCCCCCCGGGGCCAAGGGCTGACAAGCGTCTCTTTTGTGTAAGCTCAGCCAGTGGATTAATCTGGTCCATGAACTGAGACAACTGGCTTGAGCCAAAGAACTCCTTAATCGCTGCCACAACCGGCCTAGTATTTATCAAGGTCTGAGGAGTAACCGCGTCCACATCCTGGATAGTCATTCTCTCCCTGACTACCCGCTCCATTCTGGACAGGCCTATGCGGAATTGGTTTTGAAGGAGTTCTCCTACAGTTCTTAAGCGTCTATTGCCTAAATGGTCAATATCATCAACAAAGCCTACTCCCTGTATCAGTCCTAATAGATAATTGACTACAGCTACAAGATCAGAACGGGTAAGAGTCTTTATGCTCTCGCCGGGCGTGCCGTTATCGACAAGCTTAATCTCTCCTCCGCTGGGAGAGATCACCACAGTTTCAAGCACCCGCCCTTGTCCTTGAAGTTCAGCGAGGGACTCCGCAACCTGCCTCGTAACTTTCACGCCTGCATCCAAGAAAACCTCTCCGGTCTTTCTGTCAACAACAGGCGCCGCAAGTTCATATCCGATAAGCCTTTCTGAAAGAGCAAGTTTCTTGTTGAGCTTATAGCGTCCTACAGGCGCCAAGTCATAGCGACGCGAATCAAAGAAGGTATTTTCAAAAAGGGATGCAGCGCTCTCTTCAGTCGGCGGTTCTCCCGGCCTAAGACGCTTGTAAATCTCTATGAGCGCATCTGTTTCAGATTCTGTGTTATCTCTATCCAGCGTGCTGCGGATAGCTTCGGTATCGCCGAGAATATCGATAATACTGGGATCAGTTCCATAACCGAGAGCTCTGACAAGGACAGTCGCAGGTATCTTGCGGGTTCTGTCTATCCTTACCCAGATGCATTCTTGAGAATCCATCTCAAACTCGAGCCACGCACCTCTGTTCGGGATAAGACTGGCGGTATACAGGCGTTTGCCGGCAGTATCCCGTGTAACATCAAAGTACACTCCCGGCGATCTTACAAGTTGACTGACAACCACACGCTCTGCACCGTTAATAACGAAAGTACCTTTTTCAGTCATTAGAGGGAAGTCGCCCATATAGACTTCCTGTTCCTTTACCTCGCCTGTTTCTCTGTTAATCAAGCGAACCTTCGCCTTAAGAGAAGCTGCGTACGTTACATCCCGCTGTTTGCACTCTTCCACAGAATACTTAGGGGGGTCAAACTTGTGGCCCACAAACTCAAGCACTAAATTACCGGTAAAATCCTGAATAGGGGATATATCGCGAAATGTCTCATCCAAGCCCTCTTCCTTGAACCATTCATAAGTATGTCTCTGGATCTCAATAAGGTTCGGAACCTCAAGGACCTCGTCTATCTTAGAAAAACTAAGTCTCTCTCGTCCCCCGACCTTTGTCATAACTGCCATCCTGTCACGCTCCTATCTCCCACCCGACTATTGAGCGCCTACATAACGATTTAGCGCGCAGGCATTGATAGCCCTGCTATCTCTTGAACGAAAAATACCTTTGACTAGAAGGAAAAGAAGGATCCTGTGTAGTATAAATAAGCAAGAACAAAATCATACGCTTTACGCCTACTCCTGGCTATAGGTTGCCGCATTCTTTAATGATAGCGAATGCTGGCTAATATGTCAAGCATAAGGGGCTGCTCGTTTTTAATGAAACGGGAGCCCCTTACCTTACAATATATAGTATAGCACAGAAATTCCTATTTTATCTCAACAGTAGCGCCTGCTTCTTCAAGTTGCGCCTTTATGCTTTCCGCCTCTTCCTTCTTAATTCCTTCCTTTACAGGTCTTGGAGCACTTTCTACCAACTCTTTAGCTTCTTTGAGCCCTAGCCCGGTCAGCTCACGAACAACCTTAAGAACCGGGATCTTCTTGTCACCTGCGCTCATCAGCACAACATCAAACTCTGTCTTTTCTTCTTCTTCAGGCGCGGCCGGACCGGCTGCTACAGCAGGGCCGGCAGCTAATGCCACAGGCGCAGCAGCGCTTACTCCGAACTTCTCCTCAATGGCTTTGACAAGCTCTGAAAGCTCAAGAACTGTCATATTGGCAATAGCCTCAATAATCTCTTCCTTAGTCATAATTTGTCTCCCCTTCTTATTCTAATCTTTTTGTCCACATTTCTCGCAGAAGCGATCTGCCCCGTTATGCGGCAGTCTCTTCTTTCTGTCGCTTTACAGCATCAATAGCGTACGCCAAATTTGTTACTATTCCCGACAAAGCGCGGGCAAATCCCGACATTGGCGCAGCAAAAGCCGCAGCCACATGCCCTAGCATGATATCGCGAGGAGGCAGATTTGCCAGACTACGCACATCGTCAGGCCCAATGACCCTACCTGACAGCACGCCTCCTTTTATGCTTAATTCCCGAAATTCTCTTGTAAAATCATTTATGATTCTGGCTACTTCTGCAGAATCCTCATAGGCAAAAGCAATAGCAGTCGGGCCTGCAAGGTATTCCTCCAGGTCTTCAAGGCCGACGTCTTTCGCAGCGATAGTAGTCAAAGTATTCTTGACGACTCTAAACTCTCCTCCCGCATCATCGAGCCTCCGCCTGAGATTCGTAAGCGAGCCGACATTCAAGCCACGATAGTCAACAAGCACAACTCCTTGGGCTTCTCCCAGTTTTATCTTAAGTTCTTCCACAGCCGCTGTTTTGCTAGGTTTAACCAAGTTCGTTATACCTCCTTTCTTTCCGTTCTCAAAGACTTCAAGCACCCCTGAAGACTTTGTCGCCAACTAACTAAAAGACCCCCGCGTGAGAGCGGGGGCGCCTTGAAATCCAAGCAATCAGAAGGTGGCCGTATCAACCACTTTTTGATGCCATCCCCGACCTCGGCGGGTAAGCGCACGTCGCGCTTATTAAGTCTTTAGACACCCGCTGTCTTGGGTCATGGAAGACCGCAAAAACAGCTTTATTATTTTGCTACTCTTACTTTTCAGTAAGTCTGGATACTATTTGAACAGGACTTACGCGAATTCCAGGCCCCATAGTTGAGGAAAGAACCACACTCCTCAGATAGGCGCCTCGGGCAGCAGCAGGCCTCGCCTTAATCAACGCATCCAGTATGACCGCTAAATTCTCGAGGAGCTTTTCCTTTTCAAAGGACGCTTTCCCGATAGGCACGTGCACAATAGCTGTCTTGTCCGCCCTGTACTCGACCTTGCCTGCCTTGATCTCTTTTACAGCCTTTTCCACCTCAAAGGTGACAGTTCCTGTTTTGGGGTTAGGCATCAGCCCTCGTGGCCCCAATATACGTCCGAGACGGCCTACTACACTCATCATGTCAGGTGTGGCAACTGCTACATCAAAATCCATCCAACCGCCTTCGACCTTCTCGGCCAGATCCTCCGCGCCGACATAATCCGCGCCCGCCTCTTCCGCTTCTTTAGCCTTTTCTCCCTTAGCGAAGACAGCGACCCTTACGGCCTTACCTGTTCCATGCGGAAGCACAACCGCACCTCTCACCTGCTGATCAGAACGTTTCGGGTCAATACCTAGTTTAACTGCTAATTCTATAGTCTCGTCAAACCCGGCTTTTGCCGTCTGCTTTACGAGGTCAACTGCTTCCGAAGGAGAATACAGCTGATCCCTGTCATAGAGTTTTACAGCTTCCAAGTAACGTTTGCCTCGAGCTGCCATTTGAACATAAACCTCCTTGTGGTACAATCGAAGCTGATTGCTTCTCCCACTTGATTGAACATAAGCATTTATTAACCTACAATCTCCACACCCATACTCCTGGCAGTGCCGGCTATTATTTTCTCCGCTGCCTCTATGGTAGTGGCGTTCAGATCCTTCATCTTCTCTCCAGCGATGTCCCGAAGCTGCGCTTTGGTAATCCTCGCCACTTTATCTCTGTTAGGCACCCCTGATCCCTTCTCAATTCCTGCAGCTTTCCGTATAAGAAACGAAGCAGGCGGGGTCTTCAGTTCATAGGTAAAGGATCTGTCATCATATACTGTTATCTCAACAGGAATAATCGTCCCGACCTGACTTGCGGTTTTCTCATTAAATGAACGCACGAACTCCATAATATTGACGCTGTGCTGCGCTAATGCCGGCCCTACAGGCGGTGCTGCCGTAGCCTTTCCTGCCGGTATTTGGAGTTTCACGATAGCTGCTACTTTCTTCCTTGCCATGGCAAATGTCCCTCCTGCCCACCTTGCCAAACATCTTACCTGCTTAAATCTTCTCCACCTGACCAAAATCTAATTCGACAGGCGTATCGCGTCCAAACATAGAAACGAGCACTCGCAACTTTCCCTTATCAGCTTGAATCTCTTGGACGATCCCTGTGAAGTGCTGGAACGGCCCGGATGTCACTCTGACACCTTCGCCAACGGAAAAATCGATTTTCGGACGGGGCTCTTCCAGGCCTATTCGTTTCATAATCTCACGGAGCTCCGATTCCTGAAGCGGAATCGGTTTGGTTCCTGTGCCCACAAAACCCGTAACTCCCGGAGTGTTTCTTACCAAGTACCAGGAGTCATCCTCCATCACCATCTCCACCAGCACATATCCGGGGAATATCTTCTTTTGGGTGATTTTCTTCTTGCCATCCTTGAATTCGTACTCTTCTTCAGTCGGAACGAGAACCCTAAATATCTTGTCCTCTTTTTCCATAGTCTTTACTCGTCGCTCAAGGTTTGCCTTTACCTTGTTCTCATAACCCGAGTACGTGTGAATGACATACCAGTTTTTGTCCGGATGCCCTTCATCATCAATGACATCACCACCGGACACACCTGACCGGCCTTGTTCAGTCTCACCCATTTCCGTTTCACCGGTAGCAGCAAGTCCGTTTTCAGCCGCTTGCAGCTCATCTTCAGCGGAACGGGGCTTACCAATCTTATCCACGTGTTAAGGGCTGTGCTGCTTGTGCAGCCTCTTGCCCCTCACCCCCTACTTGAGTCTTACCTGATCAGGGCCGCCAGAACCCGGGAAAACGCGTAGTCGATTACTCCGATATATGCAGTGGATACTGCAACAACGAAAAGCACTACTAACGTAGATGTGACCAGCTCCTTACGGCCGGGCCAAGTCACCTTCCTAAGCTCAGCCCTGACTTCTCGGAAAAACTTGCCAATACGTCCAAACCATGCCTTAATACGCATAACGGCAATCTTCCCCACCTTTAGCGCGTCTCTTTATGGACGGTGTGTGACTTGCAAAACTTGCAATACTTCTTAAGCTCAATCCTATCAGGGTCATTCCGTTTATTCTTCTCAGTGCGGTAATTCCGCTGTTTACACTGAGTGCATTCAATAGTAACTCCCACTCGCACCCTTTCACACCCCCAGACACATTACTCCTAAAATCTAGCATAAGAGAAGTGAGGTGTCAACGTTGTTTTCGCCTCTTCGCCTTTTTCGTAGCAGATATGCTCTCGCCTATCATTTTTCTTATCTTAGCTTTCCCTGTTTTCCCGGAACATCGATACTTGGTTCCTGTAAGAAGCTATATACGGGAAAAAGCAACTATTGTTGTTCAGGATACTTACTTCAAACCAGGCGGTACAAGAAAAGAAGCGCCAGCTGTAAGGGCGCTACCCGGAATTACATTTGGAGCCCACGGCCGGAATCGAACCGGCGACCCCATCCTTACCATGGATGTGCTCTGCCTGCTGAGCTACATGGGCTCATCTCTAATCTAAGAATGGAAATGTCAGCAAATCGCATTTATGGAGCGGGAAACGGGATTCGAACCCGCGACCTTCAGCTTGGAAGGCTGACGCTCTAACCAACTGAGCTATTCCCGCCTATTGCCCGGGTTGAGAATATATCTGGTGGAGAGGAGTGGATTTGAACCACCGTAGGCAACGCCAGCAGATTTACAGTCTGCCCCCTTTAACCAGCTCGGGCACCTCTCCACATGGCTTCGCAATTTCAGTGGCAGTTATCAATTAACTGCGTTGCTTTTACATATTAGCAT
>JAKPFY010000063.1 GCA_029551185.1 Bacillota bacterium | reverse complement strand
ATTACCTCATTGCTCCTCCCTGTAAATTGAAAATGCATACCTGTATCCATGCATTTGAGATCGTAGAGAATGAGGTCTACATATGGAACAATGGCAGACAAAGTCTCCCACTCAGTAAAACCGCACGTATCAACTGCAGTGTGGATTTCTCTTTCCTTGCACTCCCTGAGCAAAACAAGGAGGAAATCAGGCTGTAGCAAGGGCTCTCCGCCTGAGAACGTGACTCCCCCTCCTGAACTGTCATAGAAGACTACGTCCTTCATGATTTCCCTTGTCAGTTCATCAGAGGTTACGACCCTCCCTGCAACTTCCCTGGCGCCTGAAGGGCACGCCTTGACACACTCTCCGCAAGCTATGCACTTCTTCTGCAATGTATGGATCTCATAAGCCCTGTTCATCTCAGAACCTCTGCCCTCAAGAAGCATATCCTGACCGGGATGGACTCTATCCGTTTCTCTACTGCCGGCTTCAAGAGCACCGGGATGAATCCAATTACTTTCGCGACTGACAGCTTTTAGGGTAACGGCATGATTGGGACAGACAGAAACACACGTTCCGCAAAAGGTGCACCGATCCGAAAAGAACATTATCTCGGCAGAAGCCTTTTGGCCCTCGGGATTATGACACCACACGCACCGGAGAGGACAACCTTTAAAGAACACGGTGGTCCTAATTCCAGGCCCGTCGTGGATAGAGTATTTCTTTATGTCAAATATGGTTCCTGTCACCCGGCTACTGCTCCTTGACGCAGAATGCGCCCGATTCCCACGGGAAACCTGAATGCTTGCAGGTTCATTGTACTAGAACGGTGCATCTGCGGCAACCTGTGTCAGGATAATCCTGTCATGAAAAGCATTATTATTAATCCGAATCTATGCGGGTCCGACTTTCATGAATAATATGTGGGGATTCCGAGCAACTTGAGGATGGGATTCATAAGGCTCCTTATCCCTCTTACCGGACTTGGCACAGGAACGCCAAGGGTAAGAAGAATGCTGAGAGTAAAGCCGAAAAAGAGGAGAAAACCAAATACAAGAAGCTCGCGCCAAAGCTTCTCCCGAACCATCTTCGGCCCCTCGAAAAGGCCGATAGCGATAAACACTGATACAAGCAGGACGATATTCAATATAGTTAACCCTCTTCCTTCCGAACCGTTTGGACGCTTCTACGAGTCAGACCGGAACGTCTTAGCGATGTTTCCACCTCAATCTCTACATCCAACTTGGGAAACTCTTCATCCCATTTATCCTTGAGCTTCGTCCACTCCTTCGGATATTTTCTTTGGATCTCAGCTCCGAATCCGAAGATGTCAGAGTTAAACTCGTATTTCGCAATGTTGAGAGCAGCTTCAATTTCATGCCTTATCACTTCAGCCATCCGCCGTTCCATCGATAACCATGCTTCTTGGCTCTTCATAGGATCGAAGTCCTCTTGCACCTCACCAAGATTCCCGATGGCACGTACTTTAATCAAGACAGACGGACGCCCATCAGAGATTCCGGGAGTCACAGTTGAATCGGCCCTTACGAGCTCAATACTTGCCAGCTTATTTTCTTCTTCCGGTTGTTCAATCACTATGATGCCGGATCTGACTTTCCCTTTCACCCACTGAAGCCCCCTGGTTTGGGTCTTGTCGAGCCATCCTACGAGCTTGTCGCCTTTAAAGGCTGCAGCGCCCGTCTCCCTTCCGCTTATTGAAATCGTCTCCCTCTTCAACTGCCCTCTCGGATCCTCGGAAGGAGGTCTCCGAACCAGCTCAGCCCTGGAAGCCACAGCTTCATGACCTTCCGCTTCCAGCATCTGAAGAAACTCATTCAGTGTAATCATGACAGTCGTAGAAAGCTCTTGAGCCGCCACCTTCATTATTCCCAGCGCTCCTTCTGCAGGCATGCGCTCCAGTTCGAATTCATTCCAAAGGATTTCTGAAGCCTTAACACCTTTCGCGACAACAACAACATTTGTCTCTCTCACCTCCGACTCTTTGAAAAAGAAATCCATAGCTTCGTGAATGCCGTCTCTGGCGAATTCCTCGCCAAACACTATGAATCTGCTATGGTGTAAGAGCGGTCTTCTTGGAGATTGCTGGCGAAGATTCCTCCATGCCTCGAACACTGTACGGCCTGTGCTGCTTACTTGCCAGAACGGCTTCTCGTCAACAGCGCCTGAAAGTCCTGCCGATATAGCAAAAGGCTTCGCAATGTGGGCAGTAATCATGATCTCGTCTTCCTTTGCACCATGATCCACACCGATTGAAAGGACAAAACCGATATCTTCTATTTCCTTTCTGCTCCAACACCCAGCCATAGAAAGGACAACCGGAATAATGGCAAGAAGTGCGGTAATACGCACGCACCGTCTGACTCTCATCCTGCCCCTCCCTTTCTGCGATGGATTGCCATTCGGATTCCAAGCGCAGCATAGAGAAGCAAAAGCGTCACCCCTGCAACAAGAATTGAAACCATGGCGCCTGCTTTAGCAAGGTAATCCTCGAGCTCAACCATACTTTCAAAGAAGAAAAGACTCGCGGCGACGGTAATAGTCCCAAGGGGATACAACAGATGCCTAAAGGCTTTTAAGTTAAAAAGCTGAGCTACCGCAACAGATGCTGCCCAAAGAAACAGAGCTAACTTGATTCCGGTGCTTACCGTCCACGCTGCCATCACTCCTGCTTCTATTCTCTCAAAGAAGTCTCCTAAGCTTATCATCCTGGCAAGACTGAATAGCGGAAGAGTCCATGAGCTTGCAGTAGTGCCAAATACTGCCACTAAAGCTACGGCTGCAAGCACCATCAGCGCCCCGCTGATGAGGACTGCGTATACGGCGTACCTCGTCGCGTCCTCAGGTTTATTGAGATATGGAACAAGCATGCCTATTATAAGAAACTGACTGTAGTAGCCTAGATTGGCGATAACAGGCGGAACAAGGTTTGATGCGCCCCACGCCAGGATGGGACGCAAGTTTTCAAACCGCATAGCGGTATAAGGCAACACATACGTAAGCAATAGAACAAACACGACGATATAAAATACATCTTCTCCAAGGCGACATATTACCTCAAGCCCGGATCGTGCGGCATAACAACTTATAAAGATGAGCATGCTCATGAAGACCAGAATCGGCGTCTCAGGCATGATAGCAATAACATACGCCTCGCCCAAACCCCGGGTGATATCTATAGAAGTGCATAGGAAACACCACAGGATAAGGAGGCCAAGAAGCTTCCCCATAACCGGGCCAAGAAGGCTTTGACTGTATTCAATAATTGTTTTCCCGGGAAACCTGAGGCTGAGTTTAGTTATGAGGACAGCAATAGGGATGGCAATGACAGTACCTATGATAACTGTAATCCACGTATCCTGAACGTGGGCAATGCTGTTTATCAATGAGAATACCAAAGTGAGTGGTACAATTCTCAGAACTACCAACACACTCATGAACTGACGGCCTGATATCTTCCCGCCTTCCAAAACAGTCATCTTGGCCCCTTCTTTCCCTTGGCGCCCAGAGTTCCGTCAGCTTGAGGGTTAGGCACAGCCGGCATAAGGCCTCGAGACTCTCTCCTGGGGTCGTTTTCCCCCGTAAACTTCGGACGAGTATCCATTGCCCACCATGGGAGCCTAATAAGAGCGTCTTTCAGGTCAGATAAAACAACAGGCGCGATGGGTTCTAAGAATGGAACACCGAATGAGCGAAGCGACGACAAGTGAATCGCCGCACCTGACATGCCGAATACAACCCCAAATAAACCTAATGTGCCTGCAAGCAGGATTATGGGAAAGCGAAGCAACCGTACAGCAATGGAAAGGCTGAAAATAGGTGTAACAAATGATGCAATAGCTGTTAAAGCAACAACTATTATCATGGCAGATGAAACCAGGCCTGCGCGAACCGCGGCTTCCCCCAGAATCAAAACACCGACAATACTGATGGCGGGTCCGTAGATTTTCGGAAGCCTGACCGCAGCTTCCCGTAGTATCTCGAAGGCCACCTCCATAAGAAGGGCTTCAAATACGGCAGGAAAGGGAACCCCTTCGCGTTGAGCAGCAATAGCAAGGACCAAAGAGGTTGGAAGCATCTCCTGGTGAAACGTGGTAACCGCTACGTACAATGCCGGAAGTAAAAGTGCGATAAAGAAAGACACAAACCTCAGCAGTCTCACTGCAGATGCGATAAAGAAGCGCTCATAGTAATCCTCAGGCGAGGTAAGAAACATTAAGAATGTAGCCGGAGCAATAAGGACAAACGGTGTGCCGTCTGTAAGTATTGCAATCCTTCCTTCAAAGAGCGCACCTGCTACTCTGTCAGGCCGTTCTGTACGAAGAATTGTGGGAAACGGTGACAGGGGTTCATCTTCAATGTATTCTTCCAGTTCTCCGCTTTCCTGGATACTATCTACGTCAATTCTTGTAATCCTGTCCCTGACCTCTTGGACCACTTTGTCGTCGGCAATGCCTTTAATGTAGGTGATTGCGACTTGAGTGTGACTGACTCTCCCAACGGTAAATTCTTCAATCCAAAGACGAGGATCCCTTATCCGCCTTCTGAGCAAGCTCGTATTGACTCGCAAGGTTTCACTGAACCCTTCCCTGGAGCCACGAATAACCACTTCGCTCTGAGGTTCCTCAACCCCTCGTTTCTCGAATCCACGCACATCGCAAACGAATGCCTCGGAGCTTCCGTCCACAATTATCCCGCACTTGCCTGCAGCTATATCATTGAGAAAGCCAGCTTTGTCGGAAACCTGCTTTGCGTCTGAGAGCAAGATCAGACGGTTCTTCAGCATGTCTTGAACTTGAGCCAAGGGTAACCGTTCTGATTCGAGGATTTCTGAGATGATTCCTATGGGCTTGATGATTCCTTCACTGACAAGAGCTGTGTTAACCAATCCGTCTATATGAACCACCAGTACAGCTATACCCGGACTTACCCCAAATCTTATCTCGCGAACAATAAGATCCGGACTGTTACCGAAGGCATCCCTGATGAGAGCCTCGTTTTCTCTGAGTCTTTTGCTAAGAACAGCGTCAGGCGAACTCGCGCATTGGCCTTTGCCTGCCACATCCGTCCTTTGCCTTGACAACAAGCGCCTTAATGCTTTCGACAACATACCCAAAGCCACGTTTTTGCCACCCCTTGAGCCTACCTCCGGAATGCTGCCTATTTTGCTCTATCTCGAGGCCTTGCTCCAGGATTTCAATGGGTATTGTTGCCTCAGATGGGAGATCCTATCCCCATGACAATTAACATGGCACATCGGAATCCTCTGCCTGCGACATAACTTGAAGGACTCATTTGCCCTGAGCTTTCTACATAGCAGCCATTTTTCCTTTTATCAAAGCTAACACACATCTTACAGCCTCTTCTTTTGATTCAAAAAGCCCTATGTCCAGCCACTCAATACGCGGATCAGCCCTGAGCCAAGTAAGCTGCCGTTTAGCATACCTTCTTGTGTCCCTCTTAATGAGCTCCACTGCTTCTTCAAGAGAGCATTCTCCTTTGAGATACATGACAATCTCCTTGTATCCCAATGCTTGCCCGGAGGTCAACGTCTTGCTGTACCCTCGGGCAAGAAGCTGCATGGTCTCCTCTACAAGGCCCAGTTCAATCATCTTGTCGCATCGCCTGTTTATCCTCTCGTATAAGGCTGATCTCTCACGGACCAGACCTACCATGACCAGCCTGTCAAAACGCGCTCTTTTCTTCCTTCGTCCTTCCCGCCACATCTCTGAAATGGGACGGCCTGTAGTGAAATACACTTCCAGCGCTCGAATGATTCGTCTTGTATCGTTCGGGTGAATCTTTCGGGCAGCCTGTGGATCCAACTCTTCCAGTTTGGAATAAAGCACGTCTCCTCCCTTTTCACAGGCTTCCTCCTCCAGAGACTCCCTTATCTTCGGAGAAGCACCTTCACATGGGAAGAGAAAACCGTCAACTACAGCGTTTATATAAAGGCCTGTGCCACCCACCAAAATCGGAATACGCCCCCTTGATGCAATATCCGAAATCGCAGCTTCAGCCAATTCCTGAAATCGCGCGACATTGAAATCCATATCCGGAGTCACAACATCAATCAGGTGATGCGGCACAGTCTCCCGCTCAGATATGCTTGGTTTTGCGGTTCCGATATCCATATACTTGTAGACCTGCATTGAATCGCATGACACTATCTCACCTGGGAGTTGCTGTGCTACCTCAATAGATATGTCTGTCTTTCCTACTGCAGTAGGGCCTGTCAACACCACAAGCCAGTCAGGCGGACCAGGATTCTTCCCTTGATTTCCTGAGTTGTTTTCTTGGTTCGTCAAAGCTTTCACAGGACTTAACACATCCCTTACCAACAGCCTTACCTAAGTTATGCCGTATTGCTGCTTCTGTTTGGCATTTGCCGGTCACTTCCTTCTGAAGGTCCGCTCCAGCTCATTTCTGTTTATCCTAAGGAGCGTAGGACGCCCGTGGGGACACGAATACGGATCCTCAGCCTGCGCAAGATTCAGGAGGAGTCCGTCAACCTCCTTAGGATCCAGCCGGTCACCGGCTTTCACAACCGCTTTGCATGCAAGTTCAGCTGCAACTTGCCCCAACAGGCCTTCTATCCCGCCTGTCTCCTTCACACCGCCTGCCCGGGAAGACACTTCATCAGCAAATAGCTCAATCGCAGAAGACACAGCTCCAATAGGGTCAGTCCCGCGAAATGCGGTTAGAGCGGAAGGAATTCCCCTTAGAAGGAAAGAAGACTCTCCGAATTCCTCAAGCAATATGCCGATTTCTGCGAGCTCAGAGAGGTAGGGCGCAACTTCCTGAATCACATCCGGTGCAAAGTTAAGAGGCTGTGGAATAAGCGTTTGCGTATTCACATGAACACCTTCAACAAGCCCTTTCAAAACCTCCTCGTATATTACGCGCTCATGGGCAGCGTGTTGGTCAATAATGACAAGATCCTCACCGTCTTCAGCCAGGATGTACGTATCCAGGAAGACTCCGATATATTTAAACCGGCCTCTTCCGGCCTCAGACTGCCAAGGAATGGAATAGCAGGCATGCAAGTCCTCGATCATGCCCGGGCCCGGGTGGTCCATGTTTGACAGGCCTCCACTTAAACGGCAGATGCCTCCCATACTGTCATCACCCGGTATCGTCCTGTCTTGGTCAGCGCCTTGAAAGCCACTGACACCTTCATCAATCCTCCATCCGATGCCGGGAGCAGCACCTACCGACCTTAGCGCAGATGAAACAGCTTGCGCGACAAGCCTGAAAACATCGTGATTCTTTGAGAACCTGACTTCCCTTTTCGCAGGATGAACATTCACATCCACAGAGACAGGGTTTGCTGATATCCACAGGAAAATCGCAGGATAGCGCCGAATCGGCAGCCTTCTTCCGTAAACATTCTCAACTGTCTTTGTAAGGACCGGAACAAAACAAGGCCTGCCGTTGACAAATACATGTTGCATATCACGCCTTGCCCTCGACACATCAGGAGGAGTGATAAACCCTTCAATACGGGTATCTTGGGATCCTGCAGCAATGGGCAAGAGTCCTTTCACGGTCTCTGCGCCATAGACTGAAGCAATGGTATTCAGTTTGTCGCCTTGGCCTTGAGAAACAAAAACAGCCTTGCCGTCACATATAAGACGAAATCTCACCTTCGGTTGAGCAAGGGAAAGTCTTGCCACAGCATCACGAATATGTCTCGCTTCTGTGGACGGACTTCTCTGAAACTTGCGCCTGGCAGGGGTGTTATAGAATAAGTCACAACACATAACAGTTGAGCCGACCTGCCTGGGATGGTTCTCCTCAGAGATAAGAACGCCTCCTTCATATATTGCCCGAGTCCCTACCCGGTCCTGCTTGCTGCGGGTAATGACTTCTATTCTGGACACCGCAGCTATGCTGGGAAGCGCCTCCCCGCGGAAGCCCATGCTGAGTACAGTCAAAATGTCATCTGCTGTCCTTATCTTACTTGTAGCGTGCCGCATGAAAGCAAGGCGCAGATCGCTTGGACTCATCCCTCGCCCATTATCAGACACCTTAATGAATGTCCCGGGAGGCCCCTCAGTCTCAACTATGATCTCTTGTTAATGCTACTCTAAAATCATACCACATACCGGGAAAAAATTAGGCCACCTTAATCAAATTTCCTGTATGATTATGTTGACCAAACATCATCGTACAGGAGGAAAGGATATGATTAAGATGGCACAATTAGAAGATATC
>JAKPFY010000050.1 GCA_029551185.1 Bacillota bacterium | reverse complement strand
ATGGGAACTGAACTACTTCCTGCTGCTGGGAGGCCAAAGTCAATCAACATTGCTGCTGTTGATCTCGGGAAAGCCGGCACCCCAATTTTCTCTCAACACGGGAGGATTAACGTTCACAGTCTGTGGGGGGAGATTGCCTACCAATTAGGCGGTGAAAGAGCACTCAAGTCGCTTGGGCAAGCAGACCATGCTGAACTTCAACCAACTGAGGCACTAATATCCAAATGGTTCCCGACTGGCCCTGTTCTCATCCTCCTTGATGAGATTGTTGTCTATATGGCAGCCCTTTCAGAGCAAGGACAAGGGAATCTGCTTGCCTTCCTGAATAAATTAGCTGCAGTTGTCTCCAAGCGGCCTCAGACAGTTCTGGTCGTGACCGACCCAGCTGACCAGAGAGCCTACGCGACACAAGCCCAGAAGTTAAATGATGCCAGGATGGCTGCCGCGATCAAACTGGATGACGTCTTTGGGAGAAAGATGGCGGATTTCGATCCAATTGGAAACGAGGCTGCTAAGGTGATAGTGACTCGGCTCTTCGAAAAGGTTGACGACACCGCTGCGCAAGCAGCATCTGCCATATATCACTCGCTTTATGAGCGCGTGCTGAGAGAATCTCCGGGTTGCTTACCACCGGTAGCTGCTTCTGCCGAGTACTCTAAGAAGATTGTCGAATGTTATCCTTTTCATCCGCGGCTATTAGAAACAGCTCAAGGGCGGTTAGGAGCTCTTCAAGAGTTCAATAAGAGTCGTGGGACTTTGCGCTTTTTTGCTCGAATTTTGCGCACGATTTGGGAATCCCGCCAGGATCTGGAACTTATAAAAAATGGAGATATTGACTGGTCAAGCCCTCGCCTTCAAGCTGATTTGCTTCATCGATTAAACCGCGATAATTTTAAAGCGGTGATAGAGGCTGATCTCGAGAAACACGCAGTTGAGCTTGACGGTCGTGTTCAGAGGGGAATACATCTCCGGGTAGCCTCGGCTCTTCTACTTGAAAGCATCCCTATGCAATCTAACAGCGGACTTGATCCAGCCGAGCTTACGCTGGCGGTACTCAATCCTGATGAGGCTGGGCCAGAGCCATCGGAGGCATTGGACCGTTTAGTTGGGATATGCTGGCACACCTATCCCATGGCCGGTGGGCGCGGTTGGCAATTCCGGTACGAACCAAATATCATCAAGCAGATTGAGGAACGGATGAACGATATCTCGATGGAAGATGCCAAAAGCCGCGTGCTGGCAGAGGCTCAAAGCTATTTTCAGGGACCAGCCTTCCGCCTTTCCGCCTGGCCCATCAATGCCCGCCAAGTGCCTGAATCTCCCGACCTCCAACTGGCGCTTTGTGAAACAGACCAACTCGCAAAGGTTATTTGTACGTATTCGGATGATTCCGATCCTTTAGCGCCTATTCCACGCCGTTTTCGGAATGCTATCTTGGCGGTGACGGCAACGCCTTCGGCCTTAGATGACGCTATCAAGAAGTCTCAGCGATTGATGGCTGCTGAATCTATTGAAAAGGAATATAAATCAGGCGAATCTGGGAAACTCATTCGGGATCAGCTTCAAAGGATTAAGCCCGAACTCCAAAAGCAGTTTAAGATTCAGACTTGCCGGGCTTTTAACCGTGTAGTTTTTGCCGGCGGTGCATCTTATCCTATTGAAGAAAAATATCAGGTTTCTGACGAACAAATCCTGCAGCGAGCTCAGGGTCAGTCATGTCTCAGAAGATACCTTGAAGATAAATCGCTTATCTACCTTCCCGGTGAGAATCTCGATGTCGGACGCTTTGTAAAGGACATTCTTCCAGGCACAACACCCTTGGCGGAACAGCCTGGAGTCTATACAGCGCGCGCAGTGCATGAACGCTTTCTGTCTGCTCCAGGATTGCGTCTTATTCCCGACGCTGGAATCGTCAGGCAGACAATATTGAAAGCTGTGGCTGAAGGAAAATTAGTTGTTAGACTCCCCGATGGCCGGACCTATGATAGAAACGGCTGCGTTGAGGGGCTGCCAGGTCATCGGCGAAGAATCCCTGGTGTGCTTACAACTCTTTCATTGGATGATTCAGTCCTCCTCACCACTCCGGGTAGTCAAGCAGCTTTAGAATGGACCAAAGAAGATAAGATCGTAAAAGATGAACGTACGGGTCAAAGAATAGATGAGGCTCCAGTTGCCGGAAAGGTAATCGCATCAACATGGGCTAAAGCTATCGAGTATACGAAACAAAGACCATTGCTAAAACTGGAGCTTATTGCTCCTTCACCAGCTGAAGCCAGTTTATTGATATCCGTTGCCCAACCTCTTGGTGCCGAAACAATCGTTCTATCAGTTGACGTTAGTGGTTACTTGAAAGATACAGGCTGGGCAAACTTCAAAGTTGAAGAAGTAAAGCCTACTCATGCTCTGAAGCCACTGGATATTGCCCAAAGGATATGTACTGCTATGAAAGAAGAGTATACCTATGAAGCCCGGCTTGAATTGGGCTTCGGTGAATCAGGAAGGATGGGGTTAGAAACACAGCTCCAAAAGGTGTCCGAAGAAGCCCCCGAGAATATAAAGATAAATGCCTATTTCGATAAGCCCCACGGAGGTAGCTCATGAACATCCGTTGCGCCTCTTTCGCTCTCCGTATTGTTCGTCGCCGCGATGGGGATGCAGCCATCCTTTACCGGAGGCGCCTCACTGGAAAGGGAGATGAACG
>JAKPFY010000026.1 GCA_029551185.1 Bacillota bacterium | reverse complement strand
TTTCCGCAGTCTCACCGCCTAAGAGCACGCATCCCGCCCTCCTACAGCCTTCCGCCACCCCGGACACAATCGATTGAACCTTTTCCGGCTCAATCTTGCCCTGCGCAAGGTAATCCAGGAAGAAGAGGGGTTTTGCGCCTGATGTGACTACATCGTTTACACACATGGCAACCGCGTCGATTCCGATAGTGTCATGCCTGTTTGACTCTATTGCGATACGAAGCTTGGTTCCCACTCCGTCAGTTCCTGCTACGAGCACAATATCTTCAGGCCCTCCTGCGTCCAGTACGAAACTGCCTCCAAACCCACCGAGTCCTCCGATAAGACGGTCGGAAGGCATCTTCTTCAGGACTTCCTTGATGAGCTCAACAGATTTCATCCCACGGTCGATGTCCACTCCTGCCTCTGCATACGTTACCATTGCTTCTCCCTCAGTCCCGCCTTTCCCGCGATTCCCGGGACTCTCAAGGCTTTCGGATCTCCCCGGCGCCACCACCGGCGCCACCACCGGATAGCAGCCATCGAAGCAACCAAGGCAAAAGCCCATATCTTTCGCGCCTGCGTTCTTCATTGCCTCGAGCAAGCCTTCACGGCTCAGATAATTCAGGCTGTCCGCCCCGGTCATCTTAAGCACTGACCTCTTGCCGTTTGAGGCCGCAAGGTCCTGATTACTTGCCGGGGTTGTGCCGATACCGTAGTAGCATGGGTAAGTAACAGGAGGAGAAGCTATCATAAGGCCTACGCTCTTTGCCCCTGCTTCCCTGAGAAGCCTCACTAATCTGGTTCCGGTCGTGCCTCTTACTATTGAATCATCAACAACTAACACATGCTTGCCTTGAACCGCTTGGCGGACTGCATTCAGCTTCAGGCGCACGCCAAGGCGCCTGGCGTCAGGCTCAGGTCTGATGAAGGTCCTACCCAAATATCGGTTTCTTACAAGGCCGTATTCAAACGGTATTCCGCTCTCACGGGCAAATCCCAAGCCTGCTTCAACGCCTGCTTCAGGCACAGGGACAACAATGTCTGCCTGGACATCCTTATGTTCCCTGGCGAGCATCCGCCCCATTTCGTGTCTTGCCTGGCTTACATTCACCCCTTCGATAATACTGTCAGGCCTCGCAAAATACACATATTCAAAGATGCACATAGTTCTCCCGAAGCAAGGTCGGCCCTGCACTCTACGCAGTCCTTCTTCATCTATGATCACTATTTCTCCGGGTTCGACCTGCCCTTGCAGTTCAGCGCCGATAACATCAAGCGCGCATGATTCGGACGCAACTGCCCAGCCTCCGGGGAACTTACCCAGACATAAAGGCCTGAACCCTCTGGGATCCCTCATCGCAACGAGTGCCCCTGAAGTCATAATCACCGCGGAATACGCGCCTTCAAGCTCTGTCATGCATTGTCTGATATTGTCTTCCAAACTTCCGCTTCCATGCTTCGCCAGCAGGCACCCGACGAGTTCCGCATCAGATGTGGTCTGAAATGCAGCGCCTGATGCACCCAGGGAAGCACGTAGCTCTTCCGCATTAACCAAGCAACCGTTTGTGGCAATGGCAACATCTCCCCACGGGTAATGGAACAGGAGAGGCTCTGCGTCTGATATCCCGCCTAAACCGCCTTTCGAGTAGAGCACATGGCCTATTGCTATGTTGCTCCTCAACCCACCTGTTGTATCTTGATCAAACACCTCTGATACCAAGCCCATTCCTTTATGCAGCCTGATCCCTGCGACCGGTGAGGCAGAGGCAATTCCTGCGCTTTCCTGTCCTCGATGCTGAAGTGCCTGGAGGCCATATATCCCACGTTCAGCGGCGGAGCCGTCCCGGGAGGCGACTCCAATGACCCCACAGCGCTCACGCCACTCAAAGGGAATCAGCTCAATTCCTCTATCCATGAGCTCGCCTCCTGATATATTCGTGCTATGTCACTGACCGGGATCTCTATGGCGTTTTCCCAATATCCCGCCTGCTCTCGGCAGCACGCCATGGGAGGTTGTTGTTCCCTGCGGACTATGAGGCTTGACCCACTGACCTTACCGATAACCGACAGAGGCACGTTCGCTTTTCCTGCCATCGCCTTCACTTCAGCAAGCTTTGACGGATCGAATGATACAAGCATACGCGCACCTGACTCACTGAACAAGTAATGATCCAGCCTCATGCCGCAAAGAGCAACCTCTGCCCCGATGTCACCAAGCACACATGCTTCCGCTAAACCTTGAGCAATGCCTCCCTGGGAAATGCCTCTTGATGAGGAGAGAAGCTGTTTCGAAATCAACAGCTTAACCAGATCGAGTAAAGCCTCTTCAGCCTTGAGGTCTATGCGAGGCACAGGCCCTCCTTCGAGCCCGTGCACTTGCGCAAGGTATTCACTTGCGCCGATCTCCGGTTTGGTGTGGCCAAGGACACAGATCAGGTCTCCTTCCTGCTTAAATCCGGGTGTTACGATATTTCCGAGATCCTCCACGAGGCCTACCATACCAACTGCAGGTGTCGGGTGGATAGAGACACCTTCAGACTCGTTATGGAAGCTTACGTTGCCGCCTGTAACAGGGATATGGAAGGCCCTGCAAGCAGCGGACATCCCTTCCACCGTCTTCTTGAACTGCCACATCACTTCAGGATTCAGAGGGTTCCCGAAGTTCAGACAATCTGTGATTCCAAGGGGGACCGCGCCACAAGCAACGAGGTTTCTGGCTGCCTCAGCTACGGCATGGGCTGCGCCTTGCCAAGGATCGAGGCTGCAATAAAGTGAGTTGACCTCACATGTCACAGCCAATCCCTTGCTTGTACCGGGCACACGGACCACTTGCGCTCCTTGGCCACAGATAAAGTAATCTACGTTCTTTCGGTCATTCTCTTTCAAAGCCCGCCTTGCCAACCATCCCTTACACGCGATTTTCGGGGATGAGAGAACACGTCTTAACGCGTCTCGCAAGTCAAACGGCTCAGGCACATCGGCAAAATCACCGGCAGATTCAACCTTGAATGAAGCAGGCTCCCGGGCCTCCCTGGTGTAGCAAGGGGCCATGTCCGTAAGGGCTTTCGCAGGCACTTCTGCTACAGTGGCAGTGCCATCTGTTACACGCAAAATACCGTTTTCAGTAACTTTACCGATAACCTCAGCTTCAAGTCCCCACTTCCGAAATATCCTAATGACGTCCGCTTCTCTCCCCGGCTCCACAACGACAAGCATCCTCTCTTGGGATTCGGACAACATCACTTCATACGGAGTCATGCCTTCTTCACGCGTGGGTACCTTACTAACATCGATCTCCATCCCAACATCGCCTTTGGACGCCATTTCCGCTGATGAGCAAGTGAGGCCTGCAGCGCCCATGTCCTGAATCCCGATTAGAGAGTCGCCAAGGACATCGTAAAGCTCAAGGCATGCTTCCTTAAGAGCATGGCCTAACTTAGAATCCCCGATTTGAAGGGCTTCACCGCCTGCCCGAACTTCAGGCGCAATCTCGGCAGATGCAAAAGCTGCGCCTTGTATACCGTCCCGTCCGGTGCAGGCGCCTACCACCATAACAGGGTTCTCCAATCCGCAGGCTGCGGACTTTTTCATAGAGGATATCCTTACGATTCCGACACACATAGCGTTCACCAGAGGATTCTCTCTGAAACTCTCATGCGTAGCTATATCCCCTCCGATTGCAGGAATACCCAACGCGTCTCCATACCACGCCATGCCTTCCGTAGCGCGCCTTAGAATCCACCTGGATCGTTCATCAGAGAGAGGCCCTGCCCGCAAGACGCCCAGCAGCGCGATAGGCTCCGCGCCCATGGCGAGCACATCCCGGACAATACCTCCGACACCTGTTGCCGCACCTTGAAAAGGCTCCACAGCAGACGGATGATTATGGCTTTCTATCTTAAACACCACAGCCAGCCCGTTGCCGATATCCATGGCCCCTGCGTTCTCACCGGGACCTTGAATGACTCTCTCCCCTGACGTGGGGAAAAGACGTAGAATCTCCTTGGAATTTTTGTAGCTGCAGTGTTCTGACCACATGGCTGCAAACATCCCTAATTCTACCTTGTTGGGTGCCCGCCCTAGCATACTGACGATGCTCTCGAATTCTTCTCCCGAAAGCCCCATTTCACGCCACATTTCCTGCTCCAATCTCAACGCCCCCTATCAAGTCAGCATACACACATGCCGTCAAGTTCCCCTATCAATGTCTTCAATGCCAAGCGCTTTCATTACACGGTCGTGTTTCTCCTCAACCCCGTGGGCGAGCTCTGCTCTATAGTCAACCAACGCACGATGAAGCCCCGGATCTGCCACAGCAAGGATCCCAACAGCAAGAAGAGCAGCGTTCTTCGATGCATTCACTCCGACACAAGCCACCGGAACCCCAGGAGGCATCTGAACGGTTGAGTAAAGTGCATCCACACCGGACAGTGGGGAATTCCCGCACGGCACGCCTATCACAGGCACAACCGTCATGCCTGCTACCACGCCGGCCAGGTGAGCCGCGCCTCCTGCTGCAGCGACTATCACCTTTACGTCCCGTTCCTCAGCTTCTCTTACAATTGAAACCACACGATCAAGGGATCTGTGCGCTGAAGCAACCACGACTTCATGCGCAACGCCAAAAGCGTTAAGTGTATCTATGCACTCCCGCATGATCTCAAGATCAGAGTCACTTCCCATCATAACCAGTGCCTTCACATTGTTTGCTCTTCGTCCTCGAAGCTCCATCCCTTATCCCTCCTACCTAAAATAGTTATCTCCGCCGGGAAAATAATTAGCCCCGGCAAATAGGTTTCGAGTGAAACCTATCCGCCGGGGCTTTTATCCCTAACCGGTGTAGCGCCGCAAAATGCGGGCCTGCGCCGCTTGGACCGAACCCCGCTTCAAAATGGGAATACGCAGGTGGAACCCTAGGCGCACTTTCCCTCGTGCATCAGTCGGCCTACCGCACAATCACAGTAGAGCATGCCTCACCGACTCTGCCGATATCTCATATTACCATGTCAATTACCTGTATAAACCGCCTTTGCTAACTCTTAGCAAAGACTCTAAAATCACCATATCATACCTTCATCGAGCATGTCAAGACCGGCAAACAACCGCGTTTACAGAACTTGGCAGCCGAAATAAGTCACTACGGCCCCTGCCAACAGAGTGCCTACGGAAATTGCGGTAAAAGCGTACCTTATCCTAATGCCGAGGAGAAAAGCGGCAATCGAAGCCGTCCATGCACCGGTTGAAGGTAAGGGAACAGCGACAAACAACACAAGCCCTAAAGGTCCGTAACGCCGAACCACTTGGCTTCGCGCTCTCACCCTGCTGAAAAACCAATCCGTTGCCTTCCGAAACCACATGAACCTGCGAAGCCTGCCTGCAATATAACGCAGAAACAGCATGACCGGAATCACCGGAACAAGGTTCCCAAGCACGCTTAAGAGGTATGCTTCGATAGGGCTCATTCCCAAAGACAATCCCAGAGGTATAGCGCCTCTGAGTTCAACGACGGGAAGCATTGCTGTAATAAAAACCAGGACTTCCCTGGAATCAGAAAGCCGCAGCCAATCCAAAGCGATGTCCAATGCCTTTTCACCTTCCAAAGTGCTTTAGCAATTATTCTAGCCTTAGCTACGGATTTCCTGTATAACATGGATTGAATCACATGTTAGAATCCTAAGAGCGTCTCTGCTATCTGGATCACGGCAGGTCCTAGCAAAACAATAAAGAGCGTAGGGAATATAAGAAAAATCAGAGGGAAAAGCATCTTAATCGGAGCCTTCATAGCAGCCTCTTCCACCCGTTGCCGCCTTTTTACCCTGCACTGGTCAGCCTGAATCCTGAGGATATTCGCTATGCCCACCCCTAGCTGGTCAGTTTGAATGATAGCTGACGCAAGGGAAGTTATATCATCTATCTTAACCCGTTCAGCAAATTGTCTCAACGCTTCCTTTCTCGGTGTCCCTACCCTCATCTCTCTGAGCACAATGCCAAACTCATCTGACAACGGGCCTTTCCGTCTCTCTACAACTCTCACCAACGCAGCGTCAAACCCGAGTCCTGCCTCGACGCTCACGGTAAGCAAATCAAGGACATCAGGTAGGGCTTTCTGAATCTCCTTTCCTCTGCGTTTCACCTTTGATTGCATCATCATCTCAGGGACTACCCAGCCAAAACCTGCCGCCACAAGGGCAAAAAGCAAGGCTTTACCTATTCCGAACCCACCTGCTAAGATGACAACCCCTAATGGAATAAGGATGAGGGTTATA
>JAKPFY010000005.1 GCA_029551185.1 Bacillota bacterium | reverse complement strand
GGGGCCGAGTGTGATCATAAGCTACGTTGGAAATGACGTTGTGCTAAGACAATGGTGGCCTTTTGTGGCAAATAGACTTGAATAAGATTTGGTTTATTGGAGCTAAGGTATTTGTGAAGCGTCGTGAGAAGTACGCATGATTGTTGGCATTGATGCATCTAACATCCGCAGCGGCGGCGGATTGACCCATCTGAAGGAGCTGCTTGCGGCAGCGGAGCCGAAGCGACAGGGGATTGAGCGAGTGATTGTGTGGGCAGGGAGAAGGACCCTTGAGGAGATTCCCGATAGATCTTGGCTCGAAAAAAGTCACCATCCGTGGTTGGACCGAAGTCTGCCGTACCGTGTTCTCTGGCAGCGACGGCAGCTTCCAAAATTTGCCCGTCGCGCCAGATGCGCAGTGCTTTTCAGTCCTGGTGGCCTCACTTTAAAGAATTTCAGGCCAGTTGTGACGATGTGCCAAAACCTCCTGCCTTTCGAATGGCGCGAGATACGCCGCTATGGGGTGTCTTGGATGTTATTCCGCCTACTTCTGTTGCGTCATTTACAATCCAGTTCGTTCCGCCGGGCGGACGGAGTGATTTTCCTTTCCTATTATGCCCAGAAGGTAGTTTCGGCAATTGCTGGGCCTATTAATGGAAATGTGGCCATCATCCCACACGGGGTGAATGAAAGATTCTTTTGCAAGCCAAGGCCGCAACAAACCATAGCTGGCAGCCATGAAAAACGCCCTTTTCGGATTATTTATGTCTCCATTGTAGACGTATACAAGCACCAGTGGATGGTAGCAGAGGCTGTAGCTCGACTTCGGAGGAAGTGGCCCTCTGTTAAGCTTGAGCTCGTTGGGCCGGCCAATCCTCCTGCGTTTAAGCGCCTGCAAGCAACAAAGCACAGGTTTGATCCGGGGGGTGTGTTCATTCGATATCGTGGGTTTGTCCCACACAGTGAACTACCAGAGCTTTACCGAGAGGCGGATCTCTGCGTCTTTGCTTCAAGCTGCGAGAACCTTCCCAACATTCTCCTGGAAAGTATGGCAGCGGGGCTTCCTATCGCCTGTTCGAACCGTGGGCCCATGCCTGAGGTTCTTGGGGATGCTGGTATCTACTTTGACCCTGAAGACCCAGAAGATATTGCTGATGCTGTCTGCCAGCTCATAGAATCACCTGATCTTAGGACTGAGAAGGCCAGTTTGGCCTTCGAGCGAGCACAGAAGTATTCCTGGCGGCGCTGCTCAGATGAGACCTTTTCTTTTCTGGCAAAAGTTGCGTTGGCACATGAAAATAGTTAAGCAACTAGTGATGAAATAGTGAAACAAGTCACCCAGAATTACAAATCAGGTAAGGTTGAACTTTTGGATGTTGATGTGCCAAAGGTTTCAGGTGGAACTGTTATTGTAAAAAACATGGCTTCTCTTTTGAGTCTTGGCACAGAGCGGTCTATGATTGAGCTTGGGAAAAAGAGCCTTCTGGGTAAGGCGAGGGCAAGGCCGGACCTTGTTAAAAGGTTTTTTGAGAAGGCGAGGCAGGAAGGCCTTTTGAAGACCTTTCAGGAGG
>JAKPFY010000314.1 GCA_029551185.1 Bacillota bacterium | reverse complement strand
TCGAATTTGATCTCAGACGGCAATTCCAATAAGGATAAAACCGTTATCCGCAAACCGTCTATCTCAAAGGGCTCGTTGAATATTATGCCGGGCATAAAGCTATCCGAAGCCCAGCCTCGACCACGCCTACCGTCATCAATGACTGTAAACCCGGATTCATCGGATCCTGCGATTCTTACATACCTGACACCGAAGTTCTCGTCCTTGTCCTGAAATACCACTTTCGCCAGCCAATATCCTGAAAACTTCGTGCTCTCGCAGGATATGACTTTAACAGGACCTTCTCTTTTTGTCCCGGCAGCCTTTATGTACTCTACCCAAGACACTGCCGCTCCGGTGGCATGTTGTATCGCTTGTTCGAAATCTCCTGATTCAACTGCCACAACATACTTCTTTGCGAGCTCTTCCACTTGTTTGCCGCTTCCTGCAAACAAAGGGCAGGAGACGCCTAAAGCCAATATCAGGATCAAGACAGGGCACACAAGGAATCTCTTTCTCACGTGCTCTCCCTCCCAATAACCTACGCACCCTACATATCTTACTCAGCTAATTCAGGATCTTTGTCTTTAGTAGGCTCACCTTTGCCTAAAACAGAACTCACGGCGCCGCGTAATGTCCTAATCCTCACGTTATCAGCTATTTGAATAATCAATGAATCTTCTTTCACTTCAACGATCTGGCCGTAGATTCCACCAATTGTAATTACTGTATTCCCCTTGCGCAGAGAATCAAGCATTTCCTGTCGTTTCTTCTGCTGGGTTTGTTGGGGTCTTATCATAAAAAAGTACAAGATCCCAAACATCAGCGCAAGCATTATTAGGCTTGATGCCAGTGAGCCTTGTTGTGCACTCATTTACTTCACCTCTTATGATAATTTCTTGTGGTTATTTTGGTTCACTCTTCGGTAGTTCCACAAAGCCTATGAAACTCCTCCCGAAATTCACGAAAAGTGCCATTCATGATCGCATTACGGATATTTTGCATGAACTTTATGAAGAAATATACATTATGGTAAGAAAGGAGTCTTGCTCCTAACATCTCTTTAGTCCTGACCAAATGCCGGAGGTATGCGCGGGTATAGTTGCGACATACCATACAATCGCATAGAGGGTCAAGAGGCGAGAAATCCCGTTCATACGGCTTGTCACGCACAATGACTTTACCTTGTGCGGTGAATGCTGTGCCATGCCTTGCTATGCGTGTTGGCAATACGCAGTCGAACATGTCCACTCCGCGGGCAACTCCTTCCACGAAATCCCATGGTGTGCCTACCCCCATGAGATACCTTGGCTTCGTCTCCGGCAAATGTGCTATTGCGCTTTCCAAGGCCGGAAACATCTTATCCTTGGGCTCTCCTACTGATAGGCCGCCTATCGCATAGCCTGGAAAATCCATTTCCACGAGGGCTTTTGCGCTCTCTTCCCTAAGATCAGGGAATACCCCGCCTTGGACAATCCCGAACAAAGCTTGGTCTTTCCGAGATTTTGCCTCCTTACACCGTCCGGCCCACTTGACAGTCCGCATATTGGCTGCTTTCACATAATCATAACTTGCAGGGTAACGAACACACTCATCAAACGCCATTATAATGTCTGCACCGAGGGCTTCCTGGATAGCCACTGCACCTTCAGGGCCAAGGAAATGAGTCGACCCGTCAATATGGGAGGTGAAAACCACCCCGTCTTCCGTAATCTCACGAAGTCCGGCCAGGCTTGCCACCTGGAATCCTCCACTGTCAGTTAGTATACCCCGGTTCCAATTCATGAAGGCATGCAAACCTCCTGCCTCACGGATCACTTCATGGCCGGGCCTCAAATAGAGATGATATGTATTGGCCAGAATAATCCCGGTACCTGCTTCAACAAGTTCATCAGAAGACAGGCCTTTTACCGTCCCTTGAGTCCCAACAGGCATGAAAACCGGGGTCTTAATTACTCCGTGGGGAGTCGTAAGTGTGCCTGCCCTGGCCATTGATTCCTCAGCCTTAGCTTCCACCCGAAACTCTATTGGCAAATCAGCACATCCCTTCTATGCTCTTACAGCAAAAGCATGGCATCCCCGAAACTGAAAAAACGATATCGTTCCTTGACTGCAATCTCGTACGCAGACATAATCCTCTGATAGCCGCTAAATGCTGAAACCAGCATAAGAAGGGTGGATTTAGGCAAGTGGAAATTCGTCACTATGGAGTCCACCACTTTGAACCTGTAGCCTGGGTATATAAACTTAGAAGTTGAGCCTCGAGAAGCAAGGATCTTCCCGTCTTGGGTCATAGGAAGGGATTCCAAGGTACGAACGGTTGTCGTCCCCACTGCCACAACCCTTCCACCCCCGGCTATTGCCTGATTTACTATATGTGCTGCTTCTTCCGTTACTTCGAAGTATTCTTCATGCATCTTGTGTTCTTCCACAACATCGACTTTCACAGGCCTGAAAGTGCCTAGCCCGACATGAAGGGTAAGTCTGGCAATGTTTACACCCTTTTCGGAGATGGCATCCAAGAGCTCCGGAGTAAAGTGCAACCCTGCAGTGGGAGCTGCTGCTGAACCTAATTTCGAGGCATAGACTGTCTGGTATCGCTCCATGTCGTCTATATCTTTTTCTATATACGGAGGAAGAGGCGTCTTCCCGATTTCCTCCACAATGCTGCCCATGTCCGCCTTCGAAGAAAACCTTATCACTCTTACACCTTGCGACACAATGTCCGTGACTTCGCCGCTGAGCCGCGGGTCAAAAACAAACCTTGTGCCTCGTTGTCCTCTCTTTCCGGGTTTCACTAAAGCCTGCCAAGTATTATCTGCCTGGGAAACAGGGGATAGGAGCAAAACCTCAACTTTTCCCCCTGTATCTTCACGCACACCCAGAAGACGAGCCTTCATAACTCGGGTATCATTTAGCACGAGGACATCTCCTGGATTCAAGAACTCAGGCAGGTCGGAGAATCTTCTATGCTGTATGCTACCGTGCTTCGGCACAACCAAAAGGCGCGATTCGTCCCTTTGTTTTGTAGGTTCTTGTGCAATCAATTCCTTGGGCAAGTAGTAATCAAAGTCTTTAACCAGCACCGCGCTTTAATATTCTCCTTCCTAAGGCCTCATGAGATATAGGGACCCCGCGTCACGCGTCCCGAAGATCCGTTTTTGCAAACGCTCCGGGAAGCAACTCTGACACAGCACAAACCCGAGTATCTCCTCGGAGGTTTGTCATTATGACTCTCATGTAAGGGTTAAACTCTGAAAGCACCTGTCTGCAAATGCCACAGGGAGCACACGGGCCTTCGGAGTCGCCGATAACGGCAATGTCCGTAAATTCTCTTTCGCCTTCAGAAACAGCCTTTCCCACAGCGCACCTTTCCGCGCATGTCCCTGCAGGGTACGACGCGTTCTCTACGTTACAACCGGTATACACCTTACCGGACCTTCCAAGGAGCGCAGCGCCTACTTTAAAACGAGAGTAAGGCGCATAAGCATGTTCCCTTGCATCCCTGGCATACGCTATTAGGTCCTTATCCTCCACAACTATCCCACCACCAAGTCATTCTCGGTTGACCGCTGTACGCAGAAAGGCTTTTATCGGGGTTGCAGATCATATCCCTTAGTGTACGCAGAAAGCGTAATCATTTCCAGAGTTTCAATCTCCAGTCTCTTACCGTCAGCATACAATTTCTCACTGAACTCAAAAAGACCGTCCGTAAGCTCATCATGATCCCCGACAGCCCTTATGACCACAGGGTTTACAGCTACAGGCCTCTGATTAACCAACAGAATCGGCCCTGCACATCTTATCGACGACTGGGCGATAATTCGCCTGCCTCCTACCTCTACTCCTTTAGCTCCGCTCCAAAAAAGCAGATTTACAATATCCCTGACATCCTTATCGTGAATTATTTCACGACTGCGGAATCCGTCTTCAGCGTCGAACGCGCGAACAACAATCCCCGGCCCTGAAAGCTCAGAGAATCCGGCAGCCTGGCTAAGCCTATCCAACTCCTCCCGAAACACTCTTACTTCTTCTTGGAGTTTTTGAACCTGTTCCTCTATTTCTGCTCTCTCGCCAATCTTCCCAAGCGGACCTTTCGCGTCTTCACGCGCTAAAGCTATCACTTCTTGAGCTTCCCGCGCTTCCACTGACAGGGCACAAGCCACATCAGCAGGGCTGGCAGCTAAACCCAGCGCCTCATCAAGCCTTTCCAGGACCTCTTGAACCTCGGGAAGATGAAAGACCCCTACTTGTTTAGCGAAATTCTTAAGTTGAGCAGCTACGCCAAATCCTCCTCTTTGCGCCATCCCAAACTCATCCAGTTCACCAGGGAAATGAAAAAACGATAGTGTCCGCGCTAACATAATCGTATCAAGCAAAAGGAGTATTACCGCGCAGATGAATAATGGCTTCAGTATAGCTTTCAGAAAAGGAGCCTGTTCCCGTGTGGACAGCCTGTCGCGGTCTCCCGCCTTCATTACCAAAAGCCCTCCCTTCTGAAGGCTGAGAGCGTAAGGTTGTCTTGTTTCTCGATTTCCACCTGAATACCCCACGGTTTCAAGCTGTTTTTGATAAGCTCCAGACTGCTTTCGAGCAAGGTAGGATCGCCTACTGCCCTAATCACTACAGGGTTCACCGGAATTGGCTGCTGATCCACAAGGAGAAGAGGACCTGCACTTCTTATGGAAGATATCGCTATAAGGCGCTGGCCTCCTACCTCAACGCCCATGGCACCTGCGGCAAAGAGCTCATTAACCATATCCCTGATATCTCTTTCCTGCACCACCTCTTCGCGCAAGTGCCCCCCGCCGCGGGCATCGTATACGTAAACGACAATACCTTGTCCCTCCAGCTGACTGTACCCCGCAGTTTTCCTGAGATTCTCCAAAGTCGCGCGAAGGGTCGCTACCTCGCTTTGGAGCACTCGCATGGCATCCTGCATTGTACGGGGTGTCACCAGTTGCGCCTTTCCGTCTATGACTTCAATATCCACAGGCTGGGAAAGCTTTGCAACGCCTGCGTCATTTCTTAATCTGGAAATCGTTGTCTCAGAAAGACTAATACTTCCTGAGTCCACATATGCAAGGCCGTCTTTACCCAGTGACACATGAATAGTAACCCCATCCCCTGCTTCTTTTATCGCAGGATCTTGATTTATGACCCAAAGCACAAACTCTCTACGCTGGTTCTCCTCTTCACGAGCGATTACATCCTGCACCGCTCTGCCATATGCCCAAATCACCTGGGCAATCTCCTCACCACTGGCAGCCTGCTCCACCTCAAACTTGAATTTCGCAAGCGCGTCTCTGACTGCAGAATTCCTGGAGAGGCCTGCATCGGCAATTGTCTTCTCGTAATAAGTAGCAAGTACCCTGGCTCCTCCTCGAACCACCTCAGTATCGGTAACCTCCCCGGGGAATCTCAGGAGTTCTAAGGACCTGGCAAGCATGAGCACATTTCCCACCATTACAATGGCAAGAAATACTATAAGCGCTTTGAGACCGGCAGGGAAAGACTCTCTCATACTCAAAGCCTCCTCAGTTTCAGACAAGCCACGGACATATTATTCTATATTATACTTTGAAAACCCATCTGATTTGCAAGATGATTCGTGGCCCCAGCACAAGGATTCCCACGATAACAGCTGAAACTGCGCTTACTAATACAGCGCCGGCAGCTACATCCTTGACTCTTCTTATTCTAGGTTCTAAGTCAGCGCAGATTATGTCACACAGGATCTCAATAGCTGTATTAGCCAGTTCACATATGAGAACAAGGGCTATTGTCAAAGTCAGGCACGCGAGTTCCAGAGGAGTCACCTGAAGTATGGCAGCAATCAGAAGCGAAAGCGCAGCTGAAAGAAAGTGCAGCGTCATATTCCTCTCAGTCCGGAGGGCAAAAAGCACTCCCTCGATAGCGCATCGAAAGCTCTCGCCCAAAGAACGGGTCTTCACAAGCAGATCCCCCAGTCACATCGCAAGATGTCTCATATACGCAAGTCAGGTCAAACCAAACCGGCAAGGATTTGCGCTTCACGCTCCTCCATAACTTCAGCGTCCTCATCTGACTCATGATCATAACCTAATAAATGCAACAGACCATGGACCACAAGAAGCGCCAGGTAATTAAGAAATCCCCCTGAAAAAGAAGCGTCTCTCTCCACAGTCTCCAAGGATATTATGATATCTCCGAGGGGTACAGGTTCATCTCCTAGGATACCAGGGTCATCCATGGGAAATGAAAGAACATCAGTAGGACTCGCAATCCCTCTGTACTCCCGATTAAGCTCCGCGATATGCATATCATCGACAAGGACGATACATATTTCAACCTCGCTTGGATTTATATCTTCATGTTCAAGGCATTTCAAAGCTGCCCTTCGCGCGATACCGCGCATTTCCTCTGTAACTTCAATAGCTTCCCGGATGTCCAAGATTTCCACAGGCAACCTGCCTACCCCCTATAAACAAAAGTCTATTTAACCGCCCTGTGCTCTCTTAGTATCTGCATCCTTCTGGACAACGTCAGGATACTCGATCCTAGGATGATATATACCACTAAGCACCCGTACAAAAGCATTGGCTACTGCGTCCAGATCTTTAAGCGTCAGGTCACATTCATCAAATTGGCCGTCTGCAAGCCTTTCTTTGACTATCTTTCTGACAAGTCCTTCTATACGACCCGGAGTAGGCTTAGATAGAGACCTGACAGCAGCCTCGACAGAATCAGCCAACATAACTATGGCAGATTCCTTTGTCTGTGGCTTTGGTCCGATATATCGAAAGTCCTTCTCGTCAACGGATTCTTCCTTTGCGAGCTCGCCGGCCTTGTGATAAAAGTATGGCACTAAAGTGGTCCCGTGATGCTCCCTTATTATATCAATAATCGACTCCGGAAGCCCACTTCGGGAAGCCATGTCAACCCCGTCTTTAACATGGGATGTAATAATCAGCGTGCTTAGAGTCGGAGCTAACTTGTCATGGGGGTTATCCTGCATCAGCTGATTCTCAACAAAAAAGTAGGGTCTCTTTGTCTTCCCCACATCATGATAGTATGCCGCAACTCTGACCAGGAGGGAATCAGCGCCAATAGCCTCAGCAGCCGCCTCTGCCAGATTGCCCACAATAATGCTATGGTGATAGGTACCAGGCGCTTCCAGGAGAAGCTTCCGCAAAAGAGGCTGATTAGGATTTGAAATCTCCAGAAGTTTGATGGGAGTCGTAACGCCGAAGATATTCTCGAAAAACGGCAAAAAGCCTATGGTAATCACTGTAGAAAGAACGCCGTTTGCAATGCCCAGATACCACATACGTGAAACATCAGGATTCCTTGTAAGCGGACCTGCAACCAGAATGACACAGGCTGTAGTGGCACCTACAATCACACCTGCCCGCATTAGGTCAGATCGCTCTGATATTCTTGTTACTGCAAATGCTCCGGCAACACCTGACAGTATCGCTATGATCGCAGCAGCAAGCGAACCACCGCTGATTATTCCTGTCAAAACCCCGAATACCACCGCAGCCAGCAGAGACAGCTGCGAATCAACCAGTATGGCAATGAGCATCGTTCCCAGACCGGTAGGCGCAAGAAAAATTGCCCCGTCCCATGGTATGGACGAAATCACTGCAATGAAAAATACTGTCAAAACTGTCACGGTACCTAGAATCAAGAGGGGCTTAGTCTCATCGAAAATGTCCCTCCGATGAAGATAGAGGTAAACCCCCATACCGGACAAGAGGATAGCTATCATCAAAATGATGCTCCCTGAAGTCAGGGCATCAAAAGTCGGAGACAGGAGACCTAGATCATGCAGAATATCTATATGATCCTCGGTAGCAATTTCCCCCCGCCTGATAATGGTTTGCCCTTTTAGAATCATAACAGGTTTCACCTGTTTTTCTGCTGCTTCACGGGCCTTCTCCACTTTGCCGGGATTAAGCACAAGGTTAGGGCTTATCTGCTCTTTGACTATTTCAAGCAGAGCTGCTTTGACCTCTTCCGAGGCCTCCTCAGCCCGGATGATATCCTCAGCTTGCTTCTTCGCAGGATCCAGCGTTTCTTTGCTGATACGCGTCTCCCTCATAATAGAACCTGCAATTTGTTTAGCACTGACTCTTGCTGCGTTAAACTCCTCATCGGAGAGTCTAAGCAGTGTATCGACGGTTTTCGCTGAAATCCTGACACCGGAATCACTTTCGATCTTCTTTACCGTCTCAGAAATGAGGGATTTGACTCGCTCACCAATGTCACCTTGAGATTCCTGCTTCCAGGTTTCCACTATTCGCCGTGACTTGTCGGCGGCATCAAAAATGAGGTCCACACGATCCTCAGCAGATATACTGGCAGCAGGACTGATATCATAGTTAGCCTGCGAAAGATTCGCTTCCTTAATTGCTTCACGTCCCGCTTCTTCCTTTAGCCTCTCAGTAGAAGGCCTATCCACAATGTCTCGTTGCGCCTCAATGTCATACCTGCTTGGTTGGCCTACTTCCATTTCAATCCTTGCAGGGATGAGAATAGTCACAAGTATTAATGTCAGCCCCAAAACTGTTCCGGCTACTATGAGCCATCGCTGAAGCGTAGGATCCAGCGATAACCTTTTTCTTTTCTCCATCAGAGAAGCGGGTTTTCTAAAACCCCCTTTCTGAGCAGGAATAGGCATAGGCAATCCCTCCTACACTTCTACTTTTTCGCCTGATAAGGATTTCTCATTATCATATTTCTCATAAGCCCTTATTATCCTTTGAACAATCTCGTGGCGCACTACGTCCTTATCAGTAAGATACACAAATTCTATACCTTCTACATCATTGAGAATGTACCTGACCTCATTGAGTCCTGACAGTTTCAGGCTGGGAAGATCAGTTTGAGTTAGGTCTCCGGTTATTACCATCTTAGACCCAAACCCCATTCTCGTCAGGAACATCTTCATCTGCTCATGCGTGGTATTCTGCGCCTCATCCAGGACAACAAACGAGTCGTCAAGCGTGCGGCCGCGCATGTAAGCCAAAGGAGCAATCTCAATGACGCCCTTTTCCTGATGCTTTCGAAAGGCCTCAACACCTACAATATCATATAGTGCATCATAAACCGGCCTAAGGTAAGGATCTACCTTATCCTGAAGATCCCCTGGGAGGAATCCCAATTTCTCTCCGGCGTCCACCACAGGACGAGTTAGGATTATCTTGGATACTTCTCTTTTTTTCAGCGCAGACACCGCCATAGCCATAGCCAGATATGTCTTGCCTGTCCCTGCAGGGCCTATCGCAAAAACAACATCACGCCGTCTCATAGCATCCAAGTACATCTTCTGACCTTGCGTCCTCGGGGCTATCTTATTCCCTCTGGCTGTGACCTGAATAACATCTGCCATTATCGTTGCCAGGCTTGTCCTGCTACCTTCCTTGGCAAGTTCAATACCATACTTCACATCTCCTGTAGTCAACCTGTGGCCTTCCCTTATAACCTCAAGAAGGTCTCGGACAACTCTTTCGGCAATTTCCACATCCTCCGGATTCCCATCTATATACATGTCATGGCCTTTAGACATCACCACGACACCAAGTTCCTTCTCAATGATACGGATTTTCTCATCACGCCTCCCGAACAGAGCCGCTGCTTCATGAATACCCAATGTCTGCGTATTACGCCGAGCTGTCTCAATATCCAACTTCCCGGTCCTCGCTCCTTTCCTCGGCTATATCTTCAAGAGTCTCGACTGTCAGAGTATATACCCATTTCCTCTCTTCAGAAGAGTAGTCAAGCTCCTCTCTTTCATCAAGAATCTTAGCGCCTCGGGGAATCTTGGTTTTCACATGTGTAAAAGCTTCCCCTCTTAGGTGCTCCAGGGTTTTCTCCCTATCTGAAATCTCAACAAACGTCTCGGTCTCTCGATATGTGGTAGTGGTTAGCCGTATCAGCCGTATCATAGGACTGATTCCGAGCCCTCGCAGGAATGGGATTTCATATATTCTTCTCTCTTCAATATAGGTCGCAAAAGGCGCTCTTTCCGGACCTATATGCAATTCATATGAGCCCAAAGAAAGGTGCCCTGCTTTCTCCACCTTGCCTGTCTCGGTCTCAAATTTATGCACCAGCTCAAGAGCACCTTGATACGTGCGCCATACTCTTCCCATAATCACTCCTTTGGCGTTAATGACATGGCCTTTGTCACTGCTGTCCTTGCCTCCATATCCATAAGGGGACTCAATAACACCTGCTATCAAGACTTGACCCCGAATAACCGTGTCTCCTTCATTCACAAGGGGTTCACCGGCAAGTACTATCATGTTCGTGACAAGGGCGTCTTCCGCAGCTACAAGATGCGTAATCCCTAACCTTACTTGAGGCAAGGTCTTTTCAGCAACCTCGATATTAACAATTGTACCTTTGATGTTCACTCCTACCCAAGCAAGGCCTTCGAACTCAGACAGGATTGTCTTGCCGAGAGAGGTAGAATCTATCTCTCGCCTTAGTGTACCGGCTTTGACTCCTTGCTTCTCCACGAATTCCAATATGGCAGCCGGATTCATTTTGTCGCATCCGGTTACATTCACAAACCACACAAAAGACGATAACACATAGAGAGCGACGGAGAACAAAATCGCTCCAATAGCAAAACCTTTCCTCCTCGAAAGCTTCATCATGAGGAAAGGAAGGCCTATCTTCTGCTCTATTCTACCTGTGCAATCCGTCCTCTTCAGTATCTTCCCAATTGCAGGAAGGTCTCGTAAATAGACATGGCCTAGAATTGACCTTTCATCTATTCTCGCAAGATTCCATAACTCGACCCCGCTTGTGTAGGCTTCATTAATGAAATCCTCAACAGCCCTTCCTGTTACCCTGATTATAACATACCCCCTAAAGTGAGACCACAAACTTCGAAGGGTCAAGTCTACCCCCCTCCTACCTGGGCTCAAGCGACAAATCCAAATGCTCGATTATGCCTCGAACTCCGATTAGAGTCTTTGTGATGCTGGAGATAGTAAGATCTCTGCCCCTTACCGTAATTCTTCCTTTGGCTGTAGCTATCGCCAGATTGCTTGATGTGTACTCGATTATGCCAAGATGGTTTTCAATAGTGAGCTCCATATTTCCTACGACTACTATCCTAGGCACATCAATAATCGAGTCCCTCGGCAAATCGAAGAATTCCGCTATTTTCTCTTTTGCCGGACCTGATCCGGGTTTTTTCCCCGAAACACCCACGCTGCTTAAGTCTCCCCTTCAGCCCACATAGAGAAGCACATATGTCTTGGCCGGGCATTGACTAAGTCACAATTGACAATACTAAGTCTATTCCTGTATTTGGCGTAACTTGCTTCCTAACGCAAATGACACGAGGCGGCTGTTCATTTCAACAGCCGCCTCGCTGACATAGAATCTTAATGGCCTATTTATTGCCGGATAATCGGATAATATGAAAATGCCCTTGGCCGCTTCAAGATCTCACTCATAATAATTCCTTGAATAACTGCGGACCTGGAGGTAAATTCCATACCCTTGTAAGCCTTAGATTCAGTGAAGGCCATAAATTCAGCGACATCATCATCCATTAATGCTATATCATCAAAATCATCGTGAAAATCATCGTCAACATGAGACTCATATAATGCGTCATGCTCAAGCTCTTCAAAGCTTTGCCCTTCCAGACTGGGCCCTAGGCTTCCCCAGCTCTTATCCTCCCATGGGACGACCTTTTCTTTATCGTCATAATCCGCAGGTTGCGCGGTCATATCCTCATATTCCAAATCATCACGGAACTGTTCTTCCTCGTGTCCGCCTTTGGACACATCTTCAAAAGGAAAAGGGAAAGGAAACCCGGGAGGGATAGGAGTTCCTTCGTCCGGGATTTTTCCGGGAGGATGTGTCTCAGGCCATGGAGCACCTGCCCTCCGCTGTCTTTTTCGTGTATCCTTCTTCAGTACAGCCTGGAATACTGCGGAGAGAATATAGACTATGAAAATCAACGCAAAAATAGCGTCCATGACTTACTTGTTCTCCTTTTCAGTGCCTTCCGGCATCCCTGCCATTTCTCCGGGTGTGCCTGCGATAGTCTGTCTCATACGAGTGTCTGCAATTACATTCTGAAGCTGATAGTAATCTATTGCGCCAAGTTTGCCGCTGCGGAGAGCTTCTGCAAGCGCGAGAGGGACTTGTGCCTCGGCTTCCACTACCTTAGCCCGCATCTCCTGAACCATTGCCTTCATTTCCTGCTCACGGGCAAGAGCCGCAAACCGTCTCTCAGCAGCCTTGGCTTGAGCGATGTTCTTGTCTGCTTCCGCCTGGTCCATCTGAAGCCGTGCTCCGATATTTCGGCCAACGTCCACATCAGCAATATCAATGGAGAGGATTTCAAAGGCAGTTCCTGCATCAAGTCCTTTATTCAGCACAGTCTGAGAGATTTTGTCCGGATTTTCAAGAACCTCTTTGTGACTTTCCGCAGACCCTACAGTCGTTACTATGCCTTCACCAACTCTCGCGATAATGGTGGCTTCACCCGCGCCTCCCACTAATCTCTCAATGTTAGCTCGCACCGTCACCCTGGCTTTAGCCTTAAGTTCAATTCCGTCTTTTGCAACTGCAGCCACTATAGGAGTTTCAATCACTTTCGGGTTGACACTCATCTGAACCGCTTCAAGAACGTTTCTGCCTGCTAAGTCTATGGCAGCAGCCCGCTCAAAAGAGAGTCCAATCTCAGCTCTTTGCGCTGCGATAAGAGCGTCAATAACCCGATCTACGTTACCGCCCGCAAGAAAGTGAGCCTCCAGCTTATCTACGCTGACATTAAGCCCTGCCTTGACTGCTTTAATAAGGGGCAGGATTATTTTTGCAGGAGGCACGCGTCTAAGACGCATTCCGATTAGAGTGACTATACCAACCTGCACGCCGGACGCTAACGCGGAAACCCATAACCCAACGGGCACAAAATTCAGCAACACAAGGAATACTACAATAATAAGAATGGGAAGAAAAAGAATGCCAAACGCACCTGTCATGTCTGATTGCCCCCTTCGCAACCTGCCTTATAAGCTCTTACTACCACTCTCGGGCCTTCTACCTTGATTACCTCCACCTCACAGCCTTCTCCCAAGAAATCCCCTTCGGTCACTGCGTCAATTCGCTCCCCGTCTACAATCACTGTGCCGCTGGGTCTCATAAAAGTAAGCGTACGACCTACCTTCCCTACATAATCATGCCTCGCCGGAGTCGCCACATACCCGTCATCAGTATGCTCAGTGGTGCTTAGGACTAATTTACCAAAGGTTTTCGATTTTCCTAACCGCTTTGCCATAACGATAATAACCAAGAAAGAAATTATCATGGCAAATGAGATGGCAAACGACGCTTCCCGGATATTCCTAAAGCTGAGTACAAGGGAAGCGAAAATCGCGATGATGCCGCTTATACCTGTTACGCCAAAGCCGGGAATGATAAAAACTTCAATAAGGAGTAGGGCAAAACCTAAAATAAAGAGACCGATAACTCCCCAGCCTGCAAGCCCTATTACCAATCTCCCACCAAAAAACAGGAATAAAGCCAGTACGCCGACAGTCCCCGGAACACCCCATCCGGGACTGGTAACTTCAAACAAGAGTCCGAGAAAACCCAGAACAAGAAGGATGGAACTGACCGTAGGGTCAGTCAGGAAACGAGCAAGCTTCTCCGCCCAATTCTGAACCGGTTCTCGCACCTCAGCATCTGCCAACCCAAATGCTTCCAGAACCTCTTCCCTTGAATTAGCTATAAGGTCAATAAATCCTAGCTCCTTGCCTTTTTGGGCAGTCAGGGTCAAAAGCTTGCCTGCCTCGATTAATCCTTCGATAGCAATATCAGCATCTACCATGGCAGCAGCAATCTTGGCGTCCCGACCCCTGTTTTCGGCAGTAGCTTCAAATTCGCCCCTCAGCGCAGAAATCTGTTTCTCTTCCTTGGGAATTGTCTCAGCTGCCCCTATACTGGCTGTTCGTGCCATAGCGATTTTCTCGGCAGCCAATGTAATCAAGGCGCCTGCTGACCATGCTCTCCCTTTCACGTAAGCTATTGATTGGCCGGAAAATTCTACAATATAGTCGCGAATTTCCGTAGCTGCATCCACACGACCGCCAAAAGTGTTGACCTCAACCAGAATTGCATCAGCATGTGCGTTCTCCGCTTCGTTCAGCACTCGCTTAACATAAGACGCAAGCCCTGGTTCGATAGTCCCCTCTATGCTGACTACATATATTATAGGTTGTGACAGAGGCTCATATTGCGCGGTTGCACTTGCGTTTGGCACATAATACAACGTGATTACAAGCAAGAAGATAAGGAGCAGTCCTTTGGTTTTCGTATGTTTTCGAACCTTAGGATATTCTGATGACATGCTGTTTGGCACCCCCAATCACATAGCCTAATAGTATGAAGCGCCATGCCCGGCACACTCAAATAATGCCCGACACAAGGTCGGGCATTACAGGAAATCATAAGCTACCTTCGATACTTTCTCTTGCGTGCAGCCTCAGACTTCTTTTTCTTACGCACACTAGGCTTTTCATAGTGCTCGTGCTTGCGAGCTTCGGTAAAAACGCCTGATCTCTGGCACTCCCGTCTGAACCTGCGGAGCGCGCTGTCCAAGGATTCGTTCTTTCCAATCCTTACTTCCGACACTCGATCTCCCTCCCCCCGCTACCACTAATCTCACACCGACGGCACATGACTTCAGCTATTACTGGTTGTTACAAGTGGTGGCGGAATCCCACAAGGCCTGTAACGCAAAACCTGTGGCAATAATACAGCAGCTAACAGCTGATGTCAATCTCAACCCGGAGGCCATCCGAGAGATCTACCGCCTAGAAGATGCATGTGGATATGGAAAACGCTTTGTCCGGCATCTTTCCCGCAATTAACCACAACCCTGAACCCTTCGCCTATTCCCAAGTCGCCGGCAAGTTTTGACGCGACGAACATAAGGTGGCCCATGGCGTCCTTGTCATCTTCAGTCAAATCGGAGAGAGACGCTATATGGCGCTTTGGGATGATGAGAACGTGAACAGGAGCTTGCGGATTAATATCACGGAAAGCCAGCACGTCGTCGTCTTCGTACACAATCTCCGACGGTAACTCCTTGTTTGCGATTTTACAAAATAAGCAGTCGGTCAAGTCGCCCACCTCTTCTAGATTACTTCTCGTCTTAAGATTCAAATCCTTCTTCATGCGACAGAACTCTTTCTGCAATAACCAGATCGTTAGCAGTTTCAACCACTCTTACCGGAATAAGTGAGCCGACAAGGCTTTCTTCCCCCTCCGCCTCTATACGGACATACCTGCTTCCTATGCCGGTTACAACCCTTCTTCGAGATTCATAGTCCTCTACCAACATCATTTCTTCTTTCCCTATGAGGGATCTGCAGAACTCCGACTTCAGCTCGTTTGCGATTTGTATCATTTTTTCACTGCGGAAGCGCTTCGTTTTGGAATCCACCTGACGCTCCATATGATACGCGCGGGTCCCAGGTCGCCTGGAGAACTTGAATACATGCATCCTGGAAAACTTTAAGCTCTTTGCAAACTCACAGGATCTCCGATGATTCTCTTCCGTCTCTCCGGGGAAACCCACCATTATATCAGTGGTAACGCTGACTTCGGGAATCATTTGCCGAACTCTCTCCACAATCCGCAGGTAGTCCAGGGTTGTATAACGTCTGCCCATTGCTGCAAGAATCTGATCGTCCCCGCTTTGAAGCGGGATATGGAAATGCCTTGCCACTTTTGGAAGCTCCCGAACCTTTTCTATCAGGCACTCATCAATATCAAGGGGTTCGATAGAACTCAACCGAACACGCCCGAGGTTCGGGATGTTATGAATTTCCTCTAACAGACAAGGGAGACCTAGGGTCCTTTTGACATTTGGCATATGGAAATCTCTTCCATATGCTCCAATATGTATCCCGGTCAGCACTATCTCGCGAATGCCTGAGTCCACTAACCGCTTGACCTCTTCTATTATGCTCTGAGGCTTACGGCTTCTCGACGGGCCTCGGGCAAAAGGCACCTTACAATAGGCGCAAAACTCGTCACATCCCTCTTGAATCTTGACAAAGCCTCGTATCCTTTTCGTAGGACATGATATTGGCATCTCTTCGAACACAGGCCGAGGGATGCCTTCTCTTACGGCAACTAACGGGGATTCTGATTTCTTTGCCATTGCCAAATCAACAAGATCAACAATGTCGGCTCTGCCTTGAGTTCCGATTACTACGTCCACTCCGCGAATAGCTGAGACTTCTTCCGGCGCCACCTGGGCATAACAGCCTACTGCAACCACTATGGCTTTAGGGTTTCGCCGTTTCGCTCGTCTCACTGCTTGCCTTGATTTCTTGTCTGCCACCTGAGTGACAGTACACGTATTTATGCAATAGACATCAGCTTCAGAATCAAAATCAACTATTTCGTAACCTCGTCTTCGAAAAAGCTCTGCCAGACTCTCTGTGTCGTATTGGTTAACCTTGCATCCAAGAGTAAAAAAGGCACACCGCTTACCCGCCTTTGGCAAATCAACCCATCTCCCCGGCTTCGTACAGGATAATTGAACTGAGCACTAATGCGCATGTTTCAGTGCGCAGGATCCTAGGGCCCAGGCTACATAACTCCGCCCCATGTCTTACTGCGTTCTCAGCCTCATCATGAGAGAAGCCCCCTTCAGGACCGATGAAACACATGACTTCTGAGAATCCGGCACCCTTCTTTAAGATATCCCGAACACCTTTTGTTGTCTCAAGCTCCCATGGGAAAAGGATAAGGCACTTCCGTCCCCGGTCTCTGCAGCGCGTCTTTTCTTCTGATACGAATTGCATCGCCGCATCAAACTCTACCACATCAAGCACATCAGGCACCCGCTGTCGACCGGACTGCTTCGAAGCCTCCTCTGCAATACGTCTCCATCTGTCTACGCGCCTCGTCCGGGCAGTTTCGTCAAGTCTCGGAATGCTTCTTTCAGTGATAACAGGAACAAAGCGACTGACCCCGATCTCTGTGTTTCTCCTCACCACTTTGTCCATTTTATCTCCTTTTGGAAGGCCTTGTAAAATTGTGATAAAGACAGAAGGCTCCCTGGACGCTCCGCTGCGTTCACAAATTACATCGAGACTGATTCCATCCTCGGATCCGGCCCTTATTCGGGCGGAATACTCTTTCCCGGCACTGTCAACTATATCCAAAGTATCGCCTGGTCCCATCCTCAGAATACGAGTAATATGTCTCGCGTCCCTGCCTGTTATCGTAGCTTGCCCGCCCGGCTGTGCATAACCTGATATGAAGAACCTTCGCATTTCGAGATCACGCTCGCTTCTCCCATGCGTCCTTTATCTTCTCGAAGAAATTCTTGGATTCGGGCTTTGAGCCGGGACTGCCTTCACCTTGCATTTTCGCAAGCTCCCTAAAAAGCTCTTTTTCTTTTTCACTGAGTCTTGTCGGTATAATGACTTTTACTTTTACGTACTGATCCCCCCGACCCCTGCCACGCACATCAGGCATGCCTTTCCCTCTCAAACGAAAGGACGTGTCTGTCTGCGTGCCTTCGGGAATGC
>JAKPFY010000116.1 GCA_029551185.1 Bacillota bacterium | reverse complement strand
GTGAGGGATCGAAGATCTCAGGGGCAAATCCGAATTTCATAAGCCCTGTTCCGGGCTGAAACACCGCTAAGGGTTTCTCAAGTTTGGGATGCTCCTGGAGCAGGTTGGCCAACGGGGCGTGCTTGGCCGACGGCTTGAATTTGGGGTCTGTGATGGATTCCCCGGCGGCATAATCAGGCCAACCGTACCAGGCACCTTGCTTTACCTCATAGACAGGATCCGGTGCGTTAGCGACGGAGCGGGACCCCCTGTCTTGGTAGCCCTGGTCTATGGCAATCAGCCTGCCGTCAGGGGCAAACCCAATTCCAAAGGGGTTTCTCAGCCCCCACGCGTATACCTGCGCATGGTTTTCATTTTCGGAAATCCTGTAGATCACGCCGCTGGCCTGAGATTTCCCGGAAATCTTCTGTCCAGGTGTTGATTGCGTGCCAAAGGGCAAGAACCCTCCGGTTACCGCATTATCGAAAGGATTGCTGGTCCTAGGATCCCGGGAAGTGAAATTCATCCCGGAAAGCACAACGTCCATTGGAGGCACATCGTGCATTTCAGGGAAAGATGCCGCCCAACCTCTCTGGAAGTTGTCCTCACCCACAACCCCTGAATTGGTAACCGTACCATGTCCCACATAGATACTTCCGTCGGGGCCGAAGGCGATTTCGCCTGTGAAGTGGTCCCCAAAGGGCAATCCTTGCAGCAAGTCGGTGCGCGTGAACCTGCCGAACCTGTCTGCTTGCCCCGGCTGGTCCCCGGCCTGTTCCGCAGTAGATGCGGGTTCTCCAAGGCTTGCTTTCGGTTCCGAAAAGTCTGTGCCGGTTTCGATGACCGACACACAATCCCTGTGGGCAATGTAGATTTTACCGTACCGGATTTTCACATCTGTAACCGGGGCGTTAAGACCGTCAACCACTACTTCATATACATCAGGTGCTACCCGCACAATCCTGCCTTGAACCTGCCCGCCGTCCCCTCCCACAGCCGCTATGCCCTGCTCACCTTCGCCAGCACTTACCGCTGCCTCACTTACGTACATGACGCCGGACTCGTCCCAGGTTACCGCGGTGGGAAACGTGAGCCCGCTTATGTACCGCTCTATCCTGTACCCCGGGGGCAAGACTACCCGGGTTATGCCTTCAGCTTCAGTCCGGGCTGACGCCAGGTATACAAGGCACACTGCGGCAAAAATCACCGCCAATGCCGTCAAGAATGTTTTCCTCTTCATGTAGATACCCGTCCTTTCCCTTGCCTTACATCGAGCGCTCAGGCCTAGGTCTTGTCACCGGCCGCAAGCGGCTTAGAATCACCCACTCTAGATAGCGGGATTTAACTCCTCCGCTTAGTATTTGAGGCTCGGGCGGTTCCTAATCCAAGAGGAATACGACCCAATCCCCCGGCAGCCACAAAGAAATCAACATGAGCGGTTTCCAAATCAGAAGAAAGGTGTGCATGGAAAAAGGATGTCCGCGGTTCATGTGGAGATCCAGCAAACACGGATAGGCACACAGGTTCAGCCAACAACCCACAGTCAAAGGGTGGTCAAGGCACCCTTTGACAAACTAAATGTGCGTTTAGGTCTTGAGGAAAGCACCGGGAAAGTGATACACCGGGCAAATAACATCCAAATCATATTAGGAGCAAAGAGAGGACTTGGATGGTGGGGACTACAGGGTTTGAACCTGTGACCTTTCGGATGTGAACCGAACGCTCTACCGCTGAGCTAAGTCCCCACCTCAAATTGTCTTCGTACGAAACAGTATACCAAAATATCGTACGGCAGGCAATCGGATCTCCTCAACGTGTACCAGCGTTTTAGTGGATATGGTGTACTCTGTGGACCATTACTTTCTCTTTCTTCAGGGATTTGGCTGGAAATGGTGCACCTGGTGCACCATTTTCCCGGACTCTCAGGATATTTTCCGCTTAAATGGTGCATCACGTGCACCGATTTTCTGGGTTCCCGGTGCCTTCAGGGCTAAAATAGTGCACTGCGTGCACCAATTTCCGGGTTTTTCGCTCCCCCAAGGGTCAAAATGGTGCACTCCGTGCACCGTCTCCTCAGCTTTCCATCTTTACAAGAGGTACATTGGCAGACTACATGTACCATTCCTGCAGTCCTACAGGTCAAACGGTTCCAAGGCTCTCTCTAATATTCCCCTAGTATATGCGATGGTCATCCCGTAGTTGGTGATCGGAACCCCTGCAGCTTTGGCAGCTTCTATTCTGGACCACATGGCCCGCCTGTTGAGCATACACCCTCCGCAATGGATTATGACCTTGTATTGACTGAGATCTTCGCGGTAATCAGCACCCCTTTGCCAAGAAAACTCCAGGGGCCCCCCGACTTTTTCCTCAAGCCATCTTGGAATTTTGACCGTACCGATGTCATCGGCGATGGGATGATGGGTGCATGCTTCAGCAATGAGCACCTTATCGTAAGGCTTAAGCCCGGCTAGCGCCCGGGCACCTCTGGCAAGTTCCACCAGGTCCCCCTTATATCTGGCAAACAGAATCGAGAACGACGTAAGCGGGATATTCTGGGGCAATACGGCATCCACTTCGCCAAACACCTGCGAATCCGTGATTACCAAGGCAGGCGGCTGTTTGGAGTTTTCCAAAGCATCTGCGAGATATCCGGTTTTCACCATAACGGCTGTGCAATCGTGATCCAAGAGGTCCCTTATCACTTGAACCTGGGGCAGGATTAACCTGCCTTTGGGAGCCTGCAGGTCCAAAGGGACAACCAAGAATACAGTGTCCCCTGGCTCAAGCAGATCTCCTACAATGGCAGGTTCTGCATCGGCGAATCGGTGATTGATGAGCTGGGTCAGCCTAAGGACAAGTTCCCTGACTCCTTCCCCAGTGACGGCACTCACTCCCAAGACCATTGGTTCAGATGCTGCCTTCCGGGAAGTACTCTTGGCTTTAATCCTGGCCTTTGAACCTGCCTCCCCGATTTCAGGCCCCGCCAGGGGTGGGGCTGGTGACTGGGCTTCCGGCTGGGCTTCTGACTGGACATGTGGCTGGGCTTTCAATTTGGCTACTTGGGCTGCTTGATCGGCTCGCCCGATGATGGCTGCTTGAGGGCCGGCTTGGGTCTTCTGGCTGAGGATCGCTTGGACCTTGGCCCGCACATCTTCCAGACAAGATGCATCTGTCCAAGTGTCTTGCTTGGCAACCACCGTAACTAGTGGTATCGCTTTAGCCATCACCGCCTCAAGCAGTGCCTCCTCAGTCTCCCCAAGTCCGGCAACAGGATCGACTACCAGCACGGCAACATCGGTGCGCTCCAGTATCCTCGCAGCCCTCCGGACCCTTGCCTGTCCCAGATTTCCCTCGTCGTCTAACCCGGGTGTATCGATGAACACCACCGGTCCCGCCCCGGGCAGCTCCATAGACTTGTACACAGGGTCAGTGGTAGTGCCAGGGGTATCGGAAACCAAAGCTATGTCCTGGCCTGTGATTGCATTTATCAGGCTGGATTTGCCTGCGTTACGTCTTCCGAAAATGCCTATGTGAACCCGGTTAGCCCTGGGAGTCCTGTTCAAGCTCATCCTGTTTTCCTCCTCACTGGATCATCCTGTACCAGCTCATACACCCCGCGAGCATCTCGCAGCGGTCGGAGTTAGAAGTACAAATCCCGCTCTCCTGCCTTGATCCGCTCAAGCCTGTTAATGCATTCCTTCCTGAGGGCTTCGTTCTCAATTTCCATGAGCGCCTTCTCGATGGCCGGGATCGCCCTCTCCCTGGTTTCAGCTGATGCGTAGTCGCACAAGTATTCCTGGAACGTGAGGATGGCATTAGGTTGGCACATCTCGTGTATATGGGCACTCTTGGCAAGGCCCATGAAGTTCTCGCCAGTCCTGCCCATACGGTAACACGCAGTGCAGAAGCTAGGGATGTATCCGTCGGGCAGGAGATCGTAGATGATATGGTCTAAGCTCCTGTGATCGCCTACGTCAAACTGGGGGATGTCTGCCTGGCCGCCTGCTGCCGCCTTGGCGCTGTATTCGCCTACACCCACCATGGACCCGGCGCTTATCTGGGAAATACCCAGTGCGATTACTTCTTCCCTGAACACCGGCTCCTCTCTGGTCGACAAGATCATGCCTGTATAGGGGACGGCTAAACGCAAAGAGGCTACAATCCGCTTGAACTCATCGTCGCTGACAAGATGAGGGAAATTGTCTAGTGAGATACCGCAAGCCGGACGTAACCTGGGGAAGGAAATGGTGTGAGGCCCTACCCCGTACGTCTTATCCAAATATTGAGCGTGCATAAGCAAGCCCACGGTTTCAAACCGCCAGTCATACAGCCCAAACAGCACGCCAAGCCCTACGTCGTCAATACCTGCAGCAAACGCCCTGTCCATGGCAGTGGTGTGCCAGTCGTAATCCGCCTTGGGGCCTGAGTGCATCTTCTTGTAAGTTTCCCGGTGGTAGGTTTCCTGAAACAGCACATACGTGCCGATGCCCGCATCTTTGAGCATCTTGTATTCATCGACGGTGGTGGCGGCTATGTTCACATTAATCCGCCTTATGCTGGAATTGCCTGAAGTGGTCGCATAGACTTGATCCATAGCTTCTACGATGTATTCGATGGGGCAATTGACCGGATCTTCGCCCGCTTCAAGGGCGATGCGTTTATGTCCCATGTCAAGTATTACCTTGACCTCCTGGCTGATTTCCTCCATGGTCAGCTTGCGCCTGGGATACCGGTTGCTCGCCTTGTACCCGCAGTATTTGCAGTTGTTGACGCAATAATCGCTCACGTAAAGAGGGGCAAAGAACACCAGCCGTTTGCCGTAGATCTGCTCTTTGATCTTCCGTGCTGCGCTGTATACCTCGTGTTCCAATTCCGGGTCATCCACCCATAACAATGCCGCCAGTTCTTCTAGATCAAGCCCCTTAAGCTCAAGGGATTTGGCTACAACATCCCTTACGGCTGAAGGGCTGTACCGCTTGCCCGCCTCCAACGCCTCTACTATCTTTTGCTCATCTATGAAAGTGGCTGTTTGACGCCCATTCCTCACCACAGACACTCCTCTCTGTTTCATCAAATCGCCTGTTGACACTTCTACCTGCCGGTATTCGGTATTCCTTCTTACCGATACCAAAGCCGCCTTCAACATCTCCAAGACGCAACTAAGAAGCACCGTTTGCTGATGCAAACCAAGGTTTGGGGCTGTCGCCCCTTCCCGGATCAATCGACATACCCAAACTTCTAAGCATCGCCCTAATGCTTTCTACGGTACCTGCAAGTTCGTCGCCGTCTGACCCGGCTTTGCCGGGATATATCTCATACGAATCCCTGAACACCTTGGGGGTGACGTCGGGCATGATCACGTTGGCGCCGCATGTAAGCGCAACCGCCCTGGGGTCCTTCCAATGCCGGGTCAACTCCTGAAACGCGGGCCCGCCTTTGTCACCCGCCATCTCACCAGCCATCTCACCGAATATCTCCATGACGTACTCCTTAGCCCAGTCAACCCAGCCTCTTGAACCCTTGCCGATAACCCCTAATGCAGTAGTCGCAGGAATGTGGGCCAAAGGCACCATCAAGCGGCCTAATGCCACCGTCCGCCAAGTAGACCGGACAAGGTTTTCGGGGTCAAGGTCAGCGTTAGCGCCCGGGAAAGACTTCCCCAAAGGCGTGTCAGGATGGGGTATAAACGGCCCTATGCTCACCATCTCGGGGTCAAGCTGCTTAAGGAGAATGAGGTCACCTATGACCATTTCCCTTGTCTGGCCCGGTAACCCCAGGATGATCCCGGTACCAATCTGGTATCCCAGTTTCCTCAGGTTCATCAGGCACTCTAAACGCTCATCCAACGTGGTGCTGGGGTTTAGTTCTTTGAAAAGGTAAGGGTCAGAAGTCTCGAACTTCAGCAGGAACCGGTCGGCCCCGGCCTTCCTCCACAATTCATAGTCTTCGTAAGGCCTCTGCCCCACGCTTAAGGTCACGGCAGACCCTAATTGCTTGATAGCTCTCACTACGTACGCTAGGGCATCTGCAGGATAGCCAGGATCTTCGCCTGACTGGAGCACAAACGTGCCGAACTTATGGACTCTAAGTGCCGCTTTAGCCGCTTGTACAATCTGCTCAGGGGTCATCCTGTATCTCGCAAGTCTTGTATTGCTGCGCCTTAAGCCGCAATAGAGACAGTCCTGCCTGCAGTAGTTGGAAAACTCGATGATTCCCCTTACATGAACCGTGGAGCCCACATTTGCCAGCCTGGCATTGTGAGCAGCCCGAAACAGGGCGGACTCGGCTTTGCTCGTATCGGGTGACAATAGCAAACCGATGTCCTGGGGTTCGCAAGCGCGCCCCTGGGCGATCCTTCCCAGCACTTCTTGGTACCGCCCGTCAATTTTGATTTCTGCCTGCCTTCTAACGGTTGTCATAGGCTCTCACCCCGGTGTTCCCACTGCTCCCCCGCAGAAGCCTAAGTCTACTACACTGTGATGGCGGTTCTCACTCTCACCCCAGGGATACTCCCAAGTTTTCCGGTCATTGCCCCAAGTGTGTCAGTGTCCCCATCCACTATCAACGCAATCACGGAAACACCGCGGTCTCTGTAGGGAATGCCCATTCGTCCGATGATTATGTGGGCGTAGTCGCTGAGTACTTGGTTGACCTTAGGGGCGGTCTTTAACCTGTCAGTAACCACAATCCCAACCACAGCAATCCTTCTGGCGTCTGTCTGGGCAGGGCCCTTAGAACCGATATCCTTGTTGCCGTTCATCTTCCACCCTCCTGTATAAATGTGTAAAGCCCGTCGCGGAGGACGGGCTTTGATCGGAGGTTAACTCTCAGGTATCCGGTTTCAGCTAATGCTGTAAAATATTGCACAAACGCAGCCTACACAAGCTACGCTCGATTTCGCCAATCGAATCCCTAAAGTTCAGGGACCTTGCCCCTCCCCGCAGGAACACACGCCACTATTCACTTTTCAATGTCGCTGTTGAGTTTTCAATTTGTGAACGCTCTCACAATCACCTTGATTATAACCTAAACTCCCGCCCTTGCCAACTACAAAGCAACCGATTTTGATCAAAAATTCTGCTATCAGACACCTGTACCCAATAAAGACTTAGCGAGGCGCCATATCCGCTGCCGGGCGCCCCGCTACACAATCGGGCTGCCAATCTTACTGTTACCGTGTGCCGCTTAGCCAGCCGGTCTGCTCACCTAGTGAGCTGCGTTTTACTCCGCCGGTGCCTCAGCTTCAGCTTGAGCTTCTTTAGATGCATCTCCGGTTTTGTCCTCTTCTTTGTCTTTGCACTTAAGCTTTTTGGGGACTGCCAAGCTCACCTTGGATATCACATCAGGGAGCCTTTCTATGACCTTGTCGGCTAGGCCCCTGCCTTCGAAGGTGAAGAGCTGTACGTCTCCGTCGTCCCTCACTGCTACTATGGCCAAGGGCCTGAGTACGGCCCCACCGCCCGAACCTACACCTGAACCCGACTCCTTTTCATTTCCGCCCTTGCCGCCGCCTGAGCCAAACCCAAAGGATACCTGCTGAATCGGGATTAGTGTAACTCTGCCTGCAACCACAGGTTCGCCAAATACCGTCTTGGTCGAGATGAATTTCTCAAGCTGAGCGCCCAACGCTTCAATGGAGCTCACATGTTCCATGGTTCCGCCTCCCTTTATTTTTTCTCGATCTTACGGCACGGCCTGCTTCCACGAAACCGTGCCACCTACAAGCCACTTCCCAGATGGCACACCTGGGACCACCTGGTACACCCGGTCATATAACCCATACGCAGCCGCCAACTGGGAGTCACGCTCCGCCCTGCTTCCGTTTGTTCCACCATAGTTGCCTGATCTCAGGTACTAGCATGAAGCGCACCCCGATCCAAAGCACATGTAAAGGCACCGTCCACATGGAGATGCTTCCCTGGACAAGCAGGCCCCGGTCGTGGAAGTTTGGGTGGAGCCTCACCCCGCTTATGCCCGTCCAACCGGCAACAGCTGAAAACAGGCCGAATACCATCCCTGTATGGGCAGGGTCGGAAAGCCCCAACTCAACATCTAGGTCAGCATCTAAGTGGAACGCCTTATACAGTGCCTTAAGTGTATCTATCAAGCCGGTCCTTACAGCCGGCGACAAGTACTTCCTTATTTCATCAAAGTCAATTTTCTTCCCTTTGCTCTTATCCCCAGTCTTCTTAGGCTGGTCCGGCTGGGCGCGGCCGGGCGTTTGATCCTTTGTAGGACCTTGGGACTTGCCGGGAGCTCTGCCCGAACCCAACTGCACCTTTATTCCGGCTACCCGCACCTCAGGGGCTGCCAGATGGCCTACTTGTGCAGAAATCAGCCCCAAAAAAGCCCTGCAACTTAAGGTGAAGGTGCCATCGTACAGGAACAAGGCAACATCACCCAAGCACCCCTCATCAAGCTTGCATGAGGCCTCTTCGAAGTTGTCTTCAACAGAAAGCCAACCGGAAGCCTTCACTGAAACAGGCAAGGCCAGCCCTATGAGGACAGCGGAGAATACTACAATAACCGCCCACAATATGCATTTAAGTGCCACAATGAGGATTATCATTGAGATCGGCCGCTTGCCTCCTCCTAGCTTTGCCTGTCACGGCACATCCGGCCTCACGCATGATCCGCCATCGCGCCATGAGGTTTAAGGTACCTTGCGCCACCTCGGGTGTTCCAGGCACCATCGTTTGCGTATCCGAGTACTAGTTCTACCACTTACACGGGTTTTCCTTTATATGGACCGATCCATCAGGCAGCTGGGTCACCACCACCAGGGGGTTCCCATTTCCAGGAAGAGTACTGATTATAGGCGGCTTTCGGCGGCAAACTGCTGGTTTCCCCCTCACCAAGAGGCAACACTGCAAAAACGTCACAGCATTTATTAGCAGGATAAGCAGCGTGACCTGGAGAATCTCAGAAGCAGCATAAAGAGATTACTAGATCATGAGGTGTTAACGCAGCAATGACAGAACCCCATACATCTAGACACACAACCAATACTCAAACCAAACACGGACCCAAATTAAGGTCGCAGGGCGCATCCGCGGAGGGAGCCCGTTGCCCGTTTCACGCGGTCTTGTTCGACCTGGACGGCACCCTACTTGACACCACCCAAGCTATCTACGAATCACTGAAGTACACCATCAGACACTTCACCGGAGCCACACCCAAAGACGAGGAACTTCATCCTTACATGGGACTGCCTGTTTTTGAGCAGTTTTCAAAGCTCCTTCCTGGCAGAGCAGTTGAAGCTTGCGAAGTATATGAAGCTCATAACCTGTCCATCCACAAAGACTACGTTAAGCCGTACCCAGGAGCAGTAGACGTCTTGCAGGCGCTTAAGGCAAACGGAGTCAAAATAGCGCTGGTAACTTCCAAGCGGCGCAGGACTGCGACGGTGGGGCTGGAGATAGCAGGTATCACCCATTTGTTTGACGCCACTGTGTTCTGCGAGGATACTCCGGAAAACAAACCACACCCTGCCCCGGTTCTCAAAGCACTGGACCTTCTGGGATGCACTCAAGAGTCAGCCTCAATCAACCAAACATTCCCACTTAACGTCCTCATGGTCGGTGACAGCCCCTGGGATATAGCATCGGCCAAGAACGCCCGGCGCTTCCTTGAAGAGAAAGCCAAATCCTCAGGCTCGGGACCAAGCCCTGCAGTTCCGGTTATAAAGACTGCAGGTGTTACCTACGGGGCATTTCCCAAGGAAGCCGTAGCAGCTCAAAACCCCGATTACATCCTGGACAGCATATCCCAGGTACTTACCTTGTGCGCGCTAGAAGCTTAACATCACAAACCGGGTTAGGCGGCAAGTCCAAGGGACCTAGGTTGTGAGAGTTAAGCCGCTAGCCACAAGAACCGGTAACTACTAAAGCACACACAGGAAGGGTTGGTGACGGTGGCACGCACACGGCAGGTACATATCCCTGATCCGCCAGATACCCCGAAGCGGATTGTGGTGGACATGGTTCACGGGGTTGAGATCAGAGACCCTTACCGCTGGCTGGAAGACGGCCGGTCTCCCGAAGTACGGGAATGGACCCTCGCCCAAAATATGAGGTCAAACGCAGTGTTCCAACAGCTCCCTGAACGGCAACTAATAGCGCAACGTATATCTCAGCTAATGTCCCAGGATATGGTAGGTACACCCGTACTCCGGGGCGGCAGACTGTTTTTCACCAAACGTATACAGGGAAAGAATCAACCAGTGCTTATGGTAATGGACCCTGAACAGACAGACGGAAAGCCAGGCAGCGCGCAGGTCCTTGTGGATCCAAACCAACTGAGCACAGCCGGAATAGTGGCACTGGACTGGTGGCATCCGTCGCCTGACGGGTCAATGCTGGCTTATGGGCTTTCAGAACGGGGCGATGAATGGAGCGTGCTCCACATCCTCAACGTGGACACAGGCGAGCTCCTCCCTGAAAGGATCGAGAGAACCAGGTACGCCGGAGTCACCTGGAAACAAGACAATCAGGGATTCTACTACGGGAGATATCCCAAACCAGGTGAGGTGCCGCCTGGCGAGGAGAACTACAACAGGCACATTTACTTCCATAAGTTAGGAACAGATCCCGACAAAGATCCCAAGATATTCGGAGAAGGCCGTCCTAAGGAACTGTCATACGGCACATCCCTTTCAGACGACGGCAAATACTTGCTGCTCACGGTAAGCCACGGATGGAACAGGACCGACCTTTATGTGCGCGATGAACAAGCCGACGGGGCAGAGTTTAAGCCCGTAGTCGAAGGAAAAGACGGGATCTTCTACGGGAAGATCATAGGCGACACCCTGTACATAATCACAAACTTCCAAGCTCCCAGATATAAGATAGCCGTCGTGGACCTCAGCAATCCTGCCATGGACAACTGGAAAACCATCATTCCCGAGTCGCCAGACTTGACCATCGACAGGGTGGAGTTTGCAAAAGGCCATATAATCATATCCGGCCTAAAACATGCCGTATCCCATCTGTACGTTTACACCCTCGACGGTGAGCTGGTGAGGGAGATCCCCCTGCCTACCCTGGGAACCATCACCGGGATCACGGCGAGCCTCGACAGCAGCATCTTCTACTTCCGGTTCGAATCGTTCTTAGTTCCTCCTGCGGTTTACCGGTGCGATATTGAGAAAGATGCTACGCCTGAAGTTGTCCTGGCAAGCGCCGAAGGGGTAGACCCCGATCTGGCAACCATCGAGCAGGTGTTCTACTCCTCAAAGGACGGGACCAGGGTTCCCATGTTTATACTAAAGCGGCGCGGCTTGGACATCTCAAAGGCAGGGCCTGTGCCCACAGTGCTTTCAGGCTACGGAGGCTTCAACATCAGCAGGACACCTACGTATTCCCCCGCAATCATCCCGTGGATTGAATCAGGCGGAATCTACGCCTCGGCCAACTTGCGGGGTGGCAGCGAATACGGTGAAAGCTGGCACAGGGCCGGTATGCTCCAGAACAAGCAAAATGTGTTCGACGATTTCATATACGCAGGTAAGTATCTGATAGAAAACGGATATACCGACCCTGAACATCTGGGCATCTGGGGCCGGAGCAACGGGGGTTTGCTGGTAGGGGCTGCCCTCACCCAGCGTCCGGACCTGTTTAGGGCAGTGGCTTGCGGGGTACCCCTCCTTGACATGGTCCGGTACCACAAATTCCTCATAGCGTACCTATGGTGCTCTGAGTACGGAAACCCTGATGATCCCGAAGCGTTTAAGTGGCTCTACGCATATTCGCCGTACCACAACGTCAAGGAAAACGTATCTTACCCTGCTGTTTACACTTACACCGCAGAGTCTGATACCAGGGTAGACCCTATGCACGCACGGAAGATGACCGCTCTGCTCCAGGATGTATCCTCAAGGACCCCATCCAAGGGCCCGGTGCTTCTGACCGTTGAAGCCGATGCAGGCCACGGTGTAGGCAAACCTGTATACAAAGTGGTCGACGAACAAGCCAACATCTGGGGATTCTTTGCGTGGCAGCTGGGACTGGAGATCCAAGAGCCGGCCGGCTGGTAGGCCCTAAGGCCCGGACTGACTGTATCTGTGGTGAAGACACGACACATGGTGAAGATGCGACACAGGTGTAAATTGAAACAGGCACGAAAGAAGCTTCAGCAAGCCTGAAGCTTCTTTCGTGAGCTTAATGTGTGCTGCCTGTATGCAGTACGCAGTCACCCTAAGCAAGGGCTTGCTTACGCCACTCGCTTCTGGTGATCTTCATCAATATGATGTGCCTTGACATGCCAGGGTCAAGATTTCTTTCAGGAGAGAAATTGAGCCGCCCCACAGGCTTAAACCCCGACTTGGCATAGCATCTCCTGGCCCTGTAATTCTCCTTGTCCACTCTGAGGTAAATCGTCTCGATTGAGTACGTATCGAAAACCCATTTGGTGAAGGTAACCACGGCATCTGTACCGTAACCCTGATTCCAGCGGTCCTTTTCACCTATGACTATCCTCAGTTCCCCTGTATGTACCCGCCAACATATGTTGAGGATTTCGACTTCACCGATAACTTCCCCGTCTAGAGTCTCAATGATAAACGTCCGCTTGTTGGCAGGGGGATTGTCAAGATACCAATCTCTTGCTTCTCGTCTGCATGAAAACTTCTTCCCGGCCCACCTGGAGATTTCCTCGTCCTCGTCCCATTCCAGAAGCCTCGGCAGGTCGTCTTCGGTGACCGCCCGGAGGCGGACCATGGTCCCGGTTAAGACTATGTCTGAATTTCCCGTTCTCCGCAAATCATCGCCCCAAAAAAAATAAGGGGCCACCTCCCTTCGCCACCGCCGGGATAGGCCAAGCCCTGGGTTTTTCAACAAACCTGCACCTAAACCGGCATTTCCGTGACTCAGACCATTTCGACAGACAATGGCGATACCCTTCTGAACCGTGGGTGTAATTTCGGGAAGGAATAACAGTAGCTTCCTACGTTGGGAGGCGGCTGGCTTCCATATCTGGCGCAGGAACAGTTATAACCGTCCGGATCAAGCCCCGGCCGTCCAGCTTGATGCCGCTCTTCCGGCTAGAGGATCCTACTCCGACCGAGAAAAGTACAAGACCCTTGCAGGCGGCCCGGACTCTACCCTGACTTCATGGTCCGGGCCCCATGCCTGCAAGGGCTATATTCACAAATACTGCCGGTCCTGCTATCTTAGCTTACCGGCCTGCTGGCCGGCTGCCGCCTTAGCCTGCCGGGCTTAGCTTACATGGTTTACAGCCACATCCTGCCCTTGCTGCCCTTGCTTTAGGCCATCTAAGCATGCAAGGGTCTCAAGTTCCGGATCCCTGCCGTCTCTAAGGGCTAACGCGAGTACCTGGTCCATGTGGGATACCAGTTCAATGTCGATGTCGTCCCTCACATTATCGGGGATGTCTTCCAGATCCTTCTTGTTGTCCAAAGGAAGGATCACTTTGGAAACACCTGCCCTGTGGGCAGCCAACACCTTCTCCTTGACCCCGCCTATGGGCAGCACCCGTCCCCTTAAGGTTATCTCGCCGGTCATTGCCAGATCGTGCCTCACAGGTTTGCCTGTAAGCGCAGACGCAATCGCGCATGCCATGGTTATCCCAGCTGAAGGCCCGTCTTTGGGTATCGCCCCTTCGGGCACGTGCACGTGGATGTCCACCTGTTCATAGAAGTCAGGTTCCAAACCAAGGTCTGCGCTCCGGGACCGCAGGTAGCTTAAAGCGGCTTGTGCTGACTCTTTCATCACATCTCCCAGCTGCCCGGTTAGGGTGAGCTTGCCTTTGCCCTTAACCACACTCACCTCACATGGCATCACATCGCCGCCGTATTCAGTTACCGCCAGGGCAAGGGCAACGCCCACCTGGTCTTCCTTCTCCACCTGGCCGTATCTGAATTTGGGAATGCCCAGATACTTGTTGACGTTCTTGGCTGTAACCACAACCCGCTTCTTGTTACCCGCAACTACGTCTTTCGCTGTTTTCCTGCAAATAGTGGCAACTTGCCTTTCAAGGTTCCTTACTCCGGCCTCCCGTGTATACGACCTGATGATCTCCTTGAGCGCATCCCTGCGGATGGTCAGGTTCGTCGGTGTAAGCCCATGCTCTTTGAGCATCTTGGGAACCAGGAACCGGCTTGCAATCTCAACCTTTTCCTCTTCTGTGTACCCCGGCAGAGTTATCACTTCCATCCGGTCCAGAAGCGGCCTTGGAATCGTATGAGTTGAATTAGCCGTGGTGATAAACATCACCTTGGACAGGTCAAAGGGCACCTCAAGATAATGGTCTGAAAATTGATGGTTCTGCTCAGGATCGAGTACTTCAAGCAAGGCCGCTGCAGGGTCCCCTCTGAAATCTGATGCCAACTTATCTATCTCATCCATGAGGAACACCGGGTTCTTGGAGCCTGCAGTCCTCAGCCCCTGGATAATCCGCCCAGGAAGGGCACCGATGTAAGTGCGCCTATGACCCCTGATCTCGGCTTCATCCCTCACCCCGCCAAGAGAGATCCTCACAAATTTGCGTCCCAGAGCTTTGGCTATGGACTTGCCCAATGAAGTCTTGCCTACTCCCGGAGGGCCGACGAAACATAGGATGGGCCCCCTAGGCTTGCTCACCAGCTTACGGATGGCAAGGTACTCAAGTATCCTCTCTTTGGGCTCATCCAGCCCGTAATGGTCTTGGTCCAGGATCTTCTCGGCATGTTCAATATCAATGGTGTCTTCCGTAACCACGTTCCACGGCAGCGACACCAGCCATTCCAGATATGTCCTCACCACGACCGCCTCAGCCGAAGCTTGGGGCATTTTCTCAAGACGGGCGATTTCCCGAAGCGCCCTTTCTTTTGCGTCATCAGGAAGCCCGGCTTCCTCGACCTTCTGCCTGAACTCTTCAGCTTCACTGGGACCGTCGCCCTTGTCTCCCAGTTCCTTCTGGATGGCCTTCATTTGCTCCCGCAGCCAGTACTCCTTCTGGCTCCTCTCGATCTGCCGGCGCACCCTGAGGTTAATCCGCTTCTCCAAGCCCGCGATTTCTATCTCCCTGTTGAGCACATCAAGCAGCCTCTCAGTCCGCTCGATGACCGAAACTGTCTCCAAAAGTTCCTGCTTCTCGGAAATCGGGATGGGTATGTGGGTTGTCACTGTATCGCACAGGCGTCCTGCCTCGCTCACCCCGGCAATGGAAATCAGGGTCTCAGCAGGTACGTTCCTGGTGACTCCCACATATTCTTCATACTGCTCCATGAGGGTTTTTACCAAGACCTTGTTTTCGTCAGGCCTGGGGCGCCGTTCCAGCAAATCCTCGATAGTGACCATGTATGCAGGTTCCAGGGCGTCGTAAGAGGAAATCCTCACGCGCCTGATGCCTTCCACTACTATGCGAAGGTTGCCTGACGGAGCCTTGGCAACTTCTTTGATTCTTCCCAAAGTACCTACGTTATATATGTCTTCGGGCGAAGGGTCTGTAATCTCTGTGCTCTTTTGCGCACACATAACCAATTCGTTCCCTGAAGCCCGAGCAATGTCCACAGCTCTTAGGGATTTTGGCCGCCCAACCTCTAGCGAAATGGTTATGCCCGGAAACACCAACACGTTTCTCAGCGGCAAAAGCGGGTAGGACTTCCGAACGGCATCTCTCGCGTCACCCATGTTTGACACCTCCCGCATTATCCTCATCCAGTCTCATCATATTGCCTCAACAAAAGCCTGAGTGACACACAGTATAAACGTATTTCCCGTATTCTCTTTGTAAGAATGGAAGTCCTGCTAGGACGCCTGTCAAAACTGGGAATCCCTGCCAGTTTATACACCTGCTCCTATATTGCCCATTCTTACGCTAAATTTTCCTGCCCCGCTACAAAGTGGCCATTACCACTATAGCCATTAGCTTGTCCGTTTATGGCCCAAGAACTTGTGCGTCGCCACCGGGATAGTTGAGAATGTCACTGTGTAGCCGGGGTGTTATCTTTCCGAGCTGACGTCGTACTGTTGTACATATTAGTTTATCGCAAACCCGGAGCGATTGCTATATAACTTGGGAGTCTGATGCCAGGGGGAAGATATGGAGCCAAAAACAGAACAACCCCGGCACTCCCGCTATAGTGCCGGGGCTCAGGCACTCTAAGGTGTCATGCAGTCTCTTCCTTTGGCCTTGGCTTACTGTCTCCTGCCACCAGCACCGGCGGAGCCTTGGATACAACCACGTCTCGTGTGATCACGCACTTGGTAACTTCGGGACGAGAAGGCAGATCGTACATGATCTCAAGCATTGTATCTTCAATCACCGCCCTCAGTCCCCTGGCCCCGGTATTTCTCCGGCTGGCTTCCTGGGCTATCGCCCGGATTGCTTCTTCTTCGAATTCCAGGCGGACTCCGTCCATCATGAACATCTTCTGGTATTGCTTCACCAAGGCGTTCTTGGGTTCTACCAAAATCCTCACAAGGTCATCGTCACTTAGGGCATCCAGAGTGACTATTATCGGAAGCCTGCCTACAAACTCAGGGATCAAGCCGTACTTGAGCAGATCCTGAGGTTCAATCTGCGCCAGTATCTCCCCGATGGAGGTGTCCCTGCGGGACCGGGGCTCAGACGTGAACCCCAAGGTCTTCTGGCCGATCCTGTTTTGGATTATCTTGTCTATCCCCTCAAACGCGCCTCCGCAGATAAACAGTATGTTGGTGGTATCGATTTGGATGAACTCCTGATGGGGATGCTTCCTGCCACCTAAAGGAGGCACGTTGGCTATGGTCCCCTCAAGGATCTTGAGGAGGGCCTGCTGGACCCCTTCTCCGGAGACATCCCGGGTTATCGACGGATTCTCAGACTTCCGCGCGATCTTATCTATCTCGTCGATGTATATGATGCCCCGCTCCGCCTTCTCAATATCGTAGTCTGCCGCTTGGATAAGCCGCAGCAGAATATTCTCTACGTCTTCACCTACGTACCCTGCCTCAGTAAGGGTAGTGGCATCGGCGATAGCAAAGGGTACGTTCAAGAACTTGGCAAGACACTGAGCGAGATAGGTTTTCCCAGAGCCGGTCGGGCCTAACATCACGATGTTGGCCTTCTGGATTTCTACGTCGTCGTCACCGTGAAACCTGCTTATGCGCTTGTAGTGGTTGTAAACGGCTACTGACAACATCTTCTTAGCTCTCTCTTGGCCAATCACGTATTGGTCAAGGAAAGCTTTGATCTCTCTGGGCTTGGGAATATCCCGCAGATCGTGTTCAGCCTCTTCGTTCATTTCCTCTGCTATGATCTCGTTGCAGAGCTCAATACACTCATTGCAAATATATACACCCGGCCCAGCGATGAGCCGGTGTACCTGATCTTGATACTTGCCGCAAAATGAGCACTTCAAGCCCTTATGCTCTTCGAATTTGGACATCCTTTCACCCCAATTTACTTAGCCGACTTGGGACCGGGAAGAAGGATCTCGTCAACAAGGCCGTAAGCTTTGGACTCTTCTGCGTTCATCCAATAATCCCTTTCAGTGTCCCTTTCGATCTTGTCAATAGGCTGGCCTGTGTGTTTAGCCAGCAGCTTGTTGATTCTCTCTTTCGTCCTGAGGATCTCTTTTGCCATTATCTGAACTTCTGTCGCCTGGCCCTGCACTCCGCCTAGTGGCTGGTGGATCAGGGTCTTGGCGTTAGGCAAGATAAACCTCCGTCCTGGCGTGCCACCGGCTAAGATTACCGCAGCTATGCTAGCGGCAAGCCCTACGCATATGGTGGATACCGGAGGCTTGATATGCTGAATGGTATCGTAAATCGCCAATCCGGCGGTGACCGACCCGCCCGGTGAGTTTATATATACCGATACTTCCTTATCAGGGTCTTCTGCCTGGAGAAACAACAGCTGGGCTACAACCAGGTTAGATAGCTGATCATCCACAGGAGCTCCTACAAACACGATTCTATCCTTAAGGAGCCGCGAGTAGATGTCGTATGCTCTCTCGCCGCGTCCGGTCTGCTCCACAACCATGGGTACCAGATAACTCACATGCTGCACCCCCAATTTATATGATTACCCAATCAAACGCCCGCTAGCATTTTGTCAGAACTTTCAGCTACTATTTTTATTATACACCACGCGTATGGCCTTAGCTGCCTCTAACGGCTTAACCTCGGCGCCTTTGCCCAAGCTTATTCAGTTTGAGCAGTCTCAGCCTGGGATTCAGGCGCTTCGTCTTTCGCTACTTCCTCTTCCTGCTCAGCTGCTGCCCCATCGGAATCATCCTGGTTTTCAGGCTGTTCTTCGGGCGGCAAGGGAGTACCGGCGTTCTCGGCCGCCCTTGACGCAACCAGTTTCAGAGCCTCGATGCGCATAAGCTGGCTGCGGATGTCATCCAGGGCGCCTCTGATTTCCAAAGTGGTCTTGACCGCTTGTGGAGCCTGGTTCATTTCGGCAGCCAGCCCTTCCACAACCCTGTCGACTGACTCTTCAGATACTTGGACGTCTTCTTTCTGAGCCACTGCTTCCAGAACCAAATCGCGTTTTACATCTTGCTCAGCCTGTTTGTTGAACTCAGCCTGGAGATCTTCCAACGACTTTCCTTGTGCCTCAAGATAGTCTTCCAGGCTCACATTGGCATTAGCCAGCCTGTTGAGGAACCTTTCCATGAGGGTCCTTGCCCGCTGGCTTACCATCACTTCAGGGATTTCGCAATGGGCTTTCTGCAACAGCTCTTCTTCAACTTTTCGGGAATGCTCCTCACGGGCCATTCTCAACCGCATTTCCATGAGCTGTTCCCTTATGTCATTGCGCAGTTCTTCTACCGAGGCTTTGCCCACGTTCTTTGCTATCTCTTCAATATCTCCGGGGAGATGCTTCTCGTATACTTCTTTGACTTCTAGTTCAAATTCTATGGTAGTGTCATCCCCGTCCTCCTCAGTGGAAGGATAGGTAGCTGTGAACCGCTTTACCTCACCCTTGTTCATGCCCACCAAGGCTTCCCCGATGCCCGGGATAAAGGTGTACTGGCGGCCTACTTCAAGATAATTTACATCGTCTTCAAAAGGCATCTTGTCTGTGTCAAGTGACTTTACATGGCACGTTACAAAGTGGCCCGGTTCCAAGGGCTTCTCTTCTTCCATGGGCCTCAGCTCAGCCATGCGCTGTCTTAGCATCTCAACCTGCTCGTCAATGTCTTCTTCTGATACGGCCGGAGTTTCAAACGGGACAGAGATTGAATTGTAATCCTCCAGCTCTACCTCGGGTTTGACATAAACCACTGCTCTGAACCGGAGGGGTTCACCTTCGACGAAATGGATGTCGGAAAACTCAGGATTGTCCACAGGAATGATACCGGTCTCCTCCACAGCCTTCATGTACTGCTCCGGGAGGGCTTCCTGGAGGGCCTCGTCGAAAAGCTCGGCACCGTAATACCGCTTCACCAAGCTCTTAGGAGCTTTGCCCCGGCGGAAACCAGGGATGGTCACCTGGCGGACAAGCTTGCGGTACGCACGATTGAGGGCTTCGCCTACCACTTCACTGGGACATTCCACGTCAAGCGCAACTCTTGATCCTTCAAGTTTCTCTGTAGTAACCTTCACAGTCTGGTCCTCCTTACACATCCGTAACGGGATGAACACATCACTTCATTACCCACGAATCTATTCATATCATTTATTGGGCGCAAGTGTAATACAAGCTTGAGTATTTTACCAGAAAAGACTAGAAGAAAAAACAGCAATCACCCGCCACCGGCTATTCCAGATACCAATTCTAAGGGATCTGGCCTGGGTGGGCAAATAGCCTTGGCGTACCCAGAACAAGCTGGTTTGCCGAGCCTCATGTGGTTCAAAATAAACCGCTTCGGGCCAAGGCCTGACCTAGCACTAAACAATACGCTCCTCGGCAACCGGAACTGGCCTTGAATTGTCCAGCACGGCTGAACCCTTGCCCGGAACTGACGGGTCACGCAGCACACTTGAATTGTTGGGTGCAAGAGTGGTGCGAGGGAGGGGATTTGAACCCCTACGCCACTTAAGGCACTGGATCCTAAGTCCAGCTCGTCTGCCGGTTCCGACACCCTCGCGTCTCGAAGACAAAAGCCAAGAGAGAAATGGTGGGCCATGATGGATTCGAACCATCGACTCCCCGCTTAAAAGGCGGGTGCTCTACCCCTGAGCTAATGGCCCCACATGGCTGGGGCGGCAGGATTCGAACCTGCGAATGTCAGCTCCAAAGGCTGGTGCCTTACCACTTGGCCACGCCCCATCTGGCGCGCCCGACAGGACTCGAACCTGTAACCTTCAGATCCGAAGTCTGCGGCTCTGTCCAATTGAGCTACGGGCGCACAGTTTGTAACAGGTCAAAAATTGGGGTGAATGAGGGGATTTGAACCCCCGACCTCCAGGGCCACAACCTGGCGCTCTAACCGCCTGAGCTACATCCACCACAACACTTTAGTTTCAATCTGGCGCGCCTGGCAGGAATCGAACCTGCGACTCCCTGCTTAGAAGGCAGGTGCTCTATCCCCTGAGCTACAGGCGCATGGAGCGGGTGATGGGAATCGAACCCACGCAACCAGCTTGGAAGGCTGGAGCTCTACCATTGAGCTACACCCGCCAGAAAGTCGTCCTCGGCTCTATTATAATAACACATAATAGCACGAGTTATTGTACTAAAAAAGGAGTTCAGGGGTCAAGCCTGTGCGCAAAGCGTTTGCACAAAGGATTTAACGCTCTAACTAGCGTATATTTCAACTTAGGTAAACTGAACATATTGAAAGGTGAGAAACTGAAAATGAATAGTCAAAAAGATTTACAGGGCAGTAACTGCAAAGAATCTGCCTATAGCGGAGAAAATTTGATAGAACCTGAAAGTCAGGACTCTTCAGAAAGAAAAACTCATCCACTAAAATATCCGCCAATCAGTGAAAAAGCCCCGTTTTTCTTGCATGGCGCCGACTACAATCCTGATCAATGGTTACACATGCCCGAGATTCTAGAGGAGGATTATCGCCTCATGAAACTTGCCAAATGCAATGTAATGAGCGTGGGTATTTTCGCATGGGCATCCATTGAAAAGGAAGAAGGTAAGTTCGATTTTTACTGGCTGGATCGAACCATGGATAACCTGTACAAAAACGGAGTGTACGTCATGCTTGCTACTCCCAGCGCCGCTAGACCGGCCTGGTTATCCCAAAAATATCCCGAAGTTCTTAGGGTGAGAGAAAACAGGGTCAGAAACCTCCACGGAGGAAGACATAATCACTGCTTAACTTCGCCCATTTACAGGGAAAAGGTGCAAATTATAAACGCTAAACTGGCAGAAAGATACAAGGACCATCCTGCCCTAATCGCATGGCACGTCTCCAACGAATATGGTGGGCAGTGCCATTGCCAGTTGTGTCAGGAAGAATTCCGCCAGTGGCTTAAAAAGAAATATGATGGAGACCTTGAGCGACTAAATCAAGCCTGGTGGACACCTTTTTGGAGTCACACCTATACCGACTGGAGTCAAATTGAGTCACCTGCTCCTCACGGCGAACGCACTATAATGGGACTCAACTTAGACTGGAAGCGTTTTACCACAGACCAAACCATAGACTTTTTCTTGAACGAGATAAAGCCACTGAGAGAAATCACACCTAACATACCTGTCACAACCAATTTCGATGACTTTGTCGATATAGAAAATGGAATAAACTATTGGAAATTTGCGCCACACGTAGATTTTGTGTCTTGGGATAACTACCCGTATTGGCATGGAGAGAGGCCTGACCCTATTGAGGGAAGCAGACGCGCGTTCATCCACGATATAAACAGGTCCTTAAAGCACGGCCAGCCATTTGCTATGATGGAAAGTTCCCCTAGCGCTACAAACTGGCAACCTGTGGGGAAACTCCGAAGGCCCGGTATGCACGTGTTGTCGTCTCTTCAGGCTGTTGCCCACGGATCTGAAACGGTCCAATACTTCCAGTGGAGAAAGAGTCGAGGAGGTTATGAGAAATTCCACGGAGCGGTCGTAGATCACTGTGGACACGAAAACACCAGGGTTTTCAAAGAAGTGTCTCAGGTAGGCGAGATGCTTTCCAAATTGACGCCAATCCTCGGTACTTCGGTATCGCCAGAGGTTGCAGTAATCTATGACTGGGAAAACTCTTGGGCAATAAGCGGGGCCATAGGACCTCGAAGAGATAAGAAAGATTACTTTGATACGTGTCAAAGCCACTACAGAACCTTTTGGGAAAAAGGAATTCCTACGGATGTAATAGACATGGATTGCGATTTTTCAAATTACAAAGTGCTGGTAGCCCCCATGCTATACATGGTAAGACCTGGGGTGGCTGGCAGGATTGAAGATTTTGTGCGCCAAGGCGGCACATTTGTAACCACTTATTTGAGCGGGATAGCAGATGAAAACGACCTGTGTTTTCTCGGCGGCTTCCCTGGACCTCTGCGGGAGCTTACAGGAATCTGGTCCGAAGAAATAGATGCCCTATACGATCACGATGTAAACTACGTCTATTTCTCAGAAGACTTGGCGAAAAATGGTCCACTTAAAAGCAAGGAATATGAAGCCCGAACATTTTGCGACCTTTTTCATTGCGAAACTGCCAAACCTCTAGGTTTTTATAAAGAAGATTTCTATGCAGGAAGGCCTGCTGTAACTGTAAACAAATTTGGAAAGGGCAATACATATTACATTGGATTTCGAAATAACGATGACTTTTTGACCGACTTCTACGAAACCTTAATCAATAGCTTATACGCTCAAGGAACCGTGCTTAGAAGAGCTATCGCCGCAGATCTTCCTTATGGCGTAACCGCTCAACTCAGGACCGACGGTGAGAAAGACTTTGTGTTTTTGTCCAATTTCACCTGCTCTACTCAAACAGTAAAACTAGACGATAACGAATATACCGACCTAATAACTGGAAGAAAAGTAGATCGTATCATCGATTTACAACCGTATAACATCATAATCATGGAGAGAAGGTCCTTAAACTCAAACACGAAGTAATCGACTTGAACCATATTCGATCCTAAGAGAGTCAAATACATCTTTCAGGATCGTATAAAGCAAGCCAGTTTAGATCACATGTTGAGTTAAGATTCAGACGCTTTGCGACCTGTCCTTTCACGACCAGGCTCTGCTTTGTATGGCATGGGCACATAACCAACAGAAGGTCTGTTTGCGCCTGACTGTGGGTACAACTCCATCAGTCTATATACTTCTTCAGGCATATCGAACGACACTTCTAAACCCAGTGCCTGCAGTTTCGCCGCTCCTAATGGATAGTCATGAGTAAAGTACCCTTTTGTGAAAACATCGGCTACTTCCTCAGCCTGTTCAGGGGGAAGATTCTCCTTCAAAATATTCAAGACTGTTTCCCTAACTTGAAAAACGGCCTTCTCTGCAACATCTGCCAAAATCAACGTATTGTCGTCTATGTTCTCGATAGGTTTTCTCTGGACAACGTTCAGTATGGATGCAGCAGGGTAAGAACCTATTTGAGGATCTACTGGTCCTAAAACCGCATTCTCGTCCATGACTATTTCGTCTGCTGCGAGAGCAAGTAACGTACCTCCTGACATAGCATAGTGAGGCACAAACACAGTCACTTTCGCCTTATGCCGAACCAATGCAAGAGCTATCTGCTCTGCAGCCAAAACCAGCCCGCCTGGCGTATGAACTATCAAGTCGATAGGAACGTCGTCAGGGGTCATACGTATAGCCCGAAGAACCTGCTCCGAGTCTTCTATATTTATATACTTACTCAGTGGAATTCCCAGAAGACTCAAAGACTCCTGCCTGTGAATTAATGTAATTACCCTAGAACCTCGTTTCTTCTGTAATTTGCTCATTAAGGTCAATCTAGTTGTCTCAAGGTGTTTTTGTGTAAAAAAAGGTGCTAATAAAGTGCTACCGAGCAGTATAATCCAAAATAAAGTGGTTATAAGAGCAGTTATATCCATTACTCAACCCCCTCCGCTCACCGTGCTACTACATACAATATCATCTTAGTAGTGCAGAGTGAAGTATAGGGACGGTTCTCCTGCTTCTTTCACAGAACGAAGGAAGCAGGAGAACCGTCCCTACCTTCGCCGTTAAAACGGTCAAAAAATAAAAGGTTTATCTATACCACATGTAGAATTATCCTGATGTGACTGTCTGATGACATGACAAAACCATGGGAATTTATAAGGAGATGATCTGATTGAAATCTGAGTTCACCTTCACGGAATTAGATAATTTGGTTGAAAGGTACAGGGATATTGATTATCGGTGCGGGCTCCAGCAAGATAGACTATGGAGTAACCGCGATTACGAGATGAGCCTTTTCATCCCTACTAAACAAGCAAAAGAATATGAGGAGAAAGTCTTGCGTGAACTCGAGCAGGAAATATCTGCACTACCAGCCCCTGATCCGGTCTTCAAAATACTAAAGAGCCACTTTACCGATTTCATTGAAGGACAACAATCCAATCTCGACGGCTTATATGATTACCCGTCAACCTTTATCTCTTCTCTTACTAACTTCCTAACATTTCTGGGAGGTAAGGATTCAAGATCCGCTGAAGAACGCTCCAAGATCCTCGTAAAAAGAGCAACGTTTTTAGACCCTTTGTGGTCTGCGCTCTTAGAAATATTTCACCATACGTCCCGAGCACAATTGGTAGAAGCAGTATCTGCTTGTTCATTGCTGGGCAGGGTAGTAGCTATAGAAAAATCTAAGGCTAGCCAGCAATACGAGGGTTTAAGTGAAAAAAACCTGCAGACAGTTGAGAGAACGCTAGAACTTTTCGCTGAAAAGGCAGAAGCATGGGCCAACGAGTTGGGAAGGCTCATCGAACAGAAACCGGCCAAAAACGATGACAGTAATCTAGTTACGGTAGGCCCGGACAGATATAGGGTGATCTTAGACAAAGAATTAGGCGTTAGCCTGGATGAATTACTCAGTTGGTACGAAGATGAGGTTGAAAAAACGAGGGCAGAATTTGTAGAAACTGCTGCCAATCTAAACCTTCCAGGTCACAAGGTGACTGGACCTCTGGATGCAGTTGAAATCATGAATAAGTATGCCGGTCCTGCAGACTCGCCTGAGGAGATGTTTGATCGTCTACGAAACTATCTAGCAAGGGCCAAAAAAGCGTGTCGAGATTGGGTCAGACTGCCTGAAGAGGACTGTATAGTAGTACCAGTCTACGAGCAGTGCAGAGAAACCTATCCCTGGGGAGGATACGGCGGCGGCTGTCCAAGACGTCGTCCACTCATCGGCGAAGTCTTCTTAAATGACACTAACTACAAAGCTATAACTGATGGGTGGATTAAGATTAACGCAGTACATGAATGCTATCCTGGTCACCATGTTCAGTGGGTACGCACAACCCTTGATCCGCTCCCTGAAACCGTGAAAATGGGGGCGAAAAGAGTACCTATGGAAGAAGGGATGTGCCACAGAAGTGAACGCCTTATGGAGTATATATATGATGACGATCCCTTCTACCCATTGGCAGTAACATACAGACGCCACCACACTTCAGTCAGGATTAAGGCCGATCTGTACATGCAATACTTCGGGCGCCCCTTAGAAGACGCCATCCAACTATATATGGACGAACTAGGATTCGACCATCAGACTGCAAGAGGACAAGCCATATCCCAATTGCCCCAAAATAGGATCGGTTATTTCACCTGCTATTATTATGGAATGAAAAAATTAGAAGACCTAGAACAAAAATATGGCTACGACAAGAAAACTTTCACAGAGTACCTGTTTTCGGTCCCCTTTATAAGCCTGGCCAACTTCGAAGCATTTTTGAATCTAACTGACGAAGATAAGGAAAGGCTCTTGACCCAGTTCCCGAGCAAGCTCAAATATGAATAGGAGCACTTGCCTAAGGTTGTGCCGCCATAGCATCTGATCTGTGGCGAAAATTAGATCTGACATAGGGGGGACGGTTCTCGCGCTACTTCGCCTAGCGAAGGAAGCGCGAGAACCGTCCCCATGCTTCAACAAATCATAGATTCTAGATCTCTAGGATAGTAGGTTAGCATTTCCATACCGGTTTCAGTAACTAACACAGTATCTGAGTGCCTAAATCCCCCTAGGCCCATAACGTACAGCCCTGGTTCTACGCTAAATACCATGCCTGGTTTCATAATAGTATGGTCTCCTATGTCAAAGAAAGGTGCTTCATGTCCAAGCAGGCCTATGGCGTGACCCGTATGGTGTCTCCAGTAATCCCAAAGACCATTTTTCTCGTAAAACTCCCGCACTGCAGCATCAACTTCTGAACACTTGCGACCGGGTCTTATGTTATCAAAAGCAATCTCCTGCGCCTGCATCATCAAATTGAAAAACTTGGTTTTCTCTTTGTCAGGCTCGCCTACGAACATTGTTCTTTCTAGTTCGCTATTGTACCCAAACACACCCGCCCCTGCTCCTGTCACCAAAACATCACCAGGCTTGAGCATAGCATTTATAGACATAGCATGCGGTAACGCTGAATTGGGACCGATCTGCCCCCTGAATCCTGCGCTAGCTCCGCCACGACCGATAGTTGTAGGATCATATAAAGGACCTAGGGTGTTCATCATTGCCAGCGTGGCTTCTAGAGATGCCCTGGCAGAAATCTCATTTTCGAAAGAACCTGGCTTGGAATAGTTCTGCAGAAATCTGTGGGCAAGATTACCCCACCTACAGCTTTCTTTTATAAGCGCAATCTCCTCTTCAGATTTTACCATTCTCATTTCCTCAACGAGATACGGGTCAACTACAATTTCAGCCAAAGGCAAAACTTCTGCCAATTGAGGACCTCGGTAACCCTGTGAAGAGCCATAGCCAGCCCCATCGCTGCCGATTTTACCAGAGTCCACGCCCATCTCTTTGAGCAATTGCCCTAGTCGAGTCATGGGATGGACTGTATCTGGATAGTCAGGATACGTCTTTACATCCTGAATCTCCAGACATTCTTGGGCATGTTCTAACTCCAACCTAGGTCCGAAAATCGTCTTTGTCCCGTCTTTAGATAGAATAAGGCACAATGGCCTTTCTGTTGGAATGAACGCAAAACCTGAAAGGTAAAAAATACTTACCGAACTCCAGAATATGAACGCATTCAAATCCCTTTCCTTCATGCTGTCTATAACCAAATCTGTACGCCTCTTAAACTCTTTGGGGGAAATCCGAAGTTTCTGCATAAGTTTATAATTCTCCCTTCTCATCTATTAGCTATTGCCGATTATTAGCTATTGCCGATGTGCTCCAATTTACCATCCCTACATCCGCCATTTACTAGCAATTCCTCTACGTAATACCCGTTGATCACGCTTTCCTGCAAACCGTTTGCCTAGAACAATTTGTGTGTGCCAGTTTTGAGTCTCAAAAAGCCCTCAAACTTGCTGAACTCCTCAATCTACTGCAACAAGAAACCCTCTTTTAGAGGATCCATGGGATCTACCACGTAAGTGTGGAACCCTGTAATGTAAGCCGCGCCTTCTACTTCACAAATCACAGCAGGAAAATTGGATACTGAACTTTCTGAAACCACTTTAGCTGAGAGGGTGGTCCCAATTATGCTTTCGTTTAAGAAAACTTCACCTAGTCCAATCCTCTTTTCGGAGTACATAAGAGCAAGTTCAGCGCAAGTTCCAGTGCCACAGGGCGACCTATCAACGTCACCGTTTGTGATAATTGCCGCGCTCTTACCGCTCATTCCAGGTGCAACTGGCTGCTCAATAAAATACACGTGAGTGACTGCATTGATGAATGGCTTTTCGGGGTGAACCACTGGAAAGACTTCGTTCACTGCATCTTTGATCTTCGTCCCGATTCTCCTTATTGCCCAATAATACTCTGGAGATATCTTGATCCCAACATCGTGGGCGTCTACTAGCGCGAAAAAATTCCCACCATATGCGATATCCAAGGTCACTTCTCCTAAGCCTTGAATATCTGCACGAATATCTTTGTCATAAACAAAAGAAGCAGCGTTAGTAAAAGTCACAGATTGAGCCACGCCATTTTCAACCTTGACCCTTCCCTCAACCAAACCGGCAGGAGTTTCCAAGGTTACAACCGTCACAGGCTCAGATACTAAAACCATGCCACATTCAACTAGAGCCGTACAAACACCTATGGTATCATGTCCGCACATCGGCAAATATCCACCTGTCTCCAGATATATAACGCCCACATCTGCGGCAGGATCACATGGTTCGGTTAGTATCGCCCCTGACATGACGCTTTGTCCTCTAGGTTCGTGCATTAGCATAGTGCGCAACCAGTCCAAGTTTTCTTGAAAATAAAGCATCTTTTCGGCAACTGTATCACCAGGTATAAAACCTATTCCTCCAGTCACGATTCTGGTAGGTTCACCACAAGTATGGGTATCTATGCACGTAATCATCTTTGAAAATCTCATCTGAAGCCCTCCTTAAATAGCTGGAGTTGTGGCCGCCTTTTACCCTTCCCCACGCCCAAAGTCACCCAAGACATATTTAGGTAAGCCAGAACCCTTCTTGGTCCATTTCCCCTTTGCCATGTAAACGTCCATACGAAAGTTAGGTTATTGCCCATTCAAAATTGTGATTATGTTACCAGGCTGGCAAAATCCTTTTGAAACCGCACTTTATCTTCCTGGCTAAGTTTTAAAAACCTCTCAAAATTGGGTAGGCTTAACCTTCCTACAGAAAACAGAATCTCTGTGAATTCTTTGTCCCCGTATTTGAATTTCTCCTGGAGCGCCTCAATCTTCTTCATTCCGTAGTAGTAACAAGTCATGTAGCCAGGATTACGTTCCTGGTACCGAACCTGACCTCTTGCGGATACCCTGTCAAACCCCAACTCTTTCATGTACAATTCCACTGCTTCCTCAACCGATCTCCCAAAGTAATGGAGCCATAAGTCAGCCTTAATCCTCACCGCTGTATGGTGACGTCGTAAGCGCACAAATAAAGGAAACACCGGATCAGAAAATATGTGCTCCATAAGTTTTTCCGACCTATGGGCTGTTCCCTCAAGCAGGGGAATATACCTCGACCCTATTTTTACTGTTTCAGGCAGGGGATCCAAAGTGGTCCTTACAAATTGTACGTGATGACCAGGATAACACTCGTGTATGGCCATCATCTTTAACCATCCATCAGTAACTGCTTTGTAATTACTATCGTTTAGAAACACTTCCCCCACAAGCGGCCTTCGCCTGAAGCATCCTCCGCCGTAGCCACCCCATGGGTACGAATCTCGGCACTGTTCAGGTGTGGGACTTACTATGCAATATTCTTCTGGCAAGTTTACAAAGCCATCTTTGGTAGCGCGTTTGGCAATTTCCACATATTTTTCCATGCGGGAGAACATTTCTTCCACAGTGTCACAGGGGCCAGCGTACTGATCCAGGATCTTAAACACATCTTCTAGCGACTCCACTGATCCAAGATTCAGACTTCGTGCTACATCCATCATTTCCTTTCTGGTACATTCTATTTCCTCTTCGTACCATTCCAACAGCTCCTCCAAGGGCACACCTAGTTCTCTGGAAAGGATTTCTCCGTACCTTTCCGGATCTATTTTGGCTTCAGTAAGTTCAGATAGATCTCCCAAAGTAGCCCTATCCTGGGCGGCTCTATAAGATTCTGCTTCCCAACTTCTAGCTTTAGATACAAGTTCACTGAGCCTCTCTGCGAGGTCATTCTGAACATCCAAATCAAGGTCTCCGTAATACGAAGGTACTTTGCTTGCTACGTTGCCTGCAATAGTTTGTAGAACCTTACATGCCTGGGCTGTCTCTTGTATTTTGTCGGGATGAACTGTAGGAAAAAGACTTTTTACCCCCTCCCAAACATCATCTAACTGAGATAGCCGGGCTGAGAGAACTTGTAATCTAACATCGGCGGGTCTTGAATCCTGTCTTGAGTTAAAATCCAATAGATAGGTTTCTCGGCCTACGAACCAGTCGGGATTTTCAAAACTGCTGGCAACTCCAGATATGTGGCCCTCTAGAAACTCAAGGAAATGGCTTTTCAACAAAGAAAACACTGGATCCGGTTGGGGAAGTTCCATACCTTCTAATAGAAGCCGCTTATAAGCATCCTCCATCTCATCTTTCAAATCCAAAGATGGTACTTGGGATAAAGTTTCATAATCGTGACTGCATGCATATTTGTATACTGTCCTTGCACATTTTTCGTCAAACTTACGATACGTAAGGACAGCATCTTCATAGGTTCCTTCAATCATGACGGTACCTCCTTTTTTTGGCCCTCTTGCGATCCTCTGCCTTTCTCTACACCACTGACGGCTCTACCCTTAGATCTCCTCTTTCAAAACGCCCTAGATCCAAGTCACTTATGTCAATAGACGGCTCTTTGCCGACGATCATCTCAGAGATTAGCTTCCCAACTATAGGGGCTAGCATAAAGCCGTGTCCGCTGAAACCAACAGCCTGATAGTACCCGTCAACTCCAGGAACAGTACCTAGAATCGGATGAGCATCAGGGGAAATGGTATAAAGCCCAGACCATTGGCGTACTACGCGCACACCTTTGAGTGCAGGGACAAGTCTGCACATGACATCAGACATCTTCTTCAGAAACTGCCAGGATTGGCCGATATCATAACCTTTTGGCTCGTTCGGATCACCGATACCCATTACCAAAGAACCGTGAGGCGTCTGCTGACAATAGATCCCCAGGGAAAAAGACATGAGCATTGGATCGAAAAGATGACCTACTGCCTCTGTCACCAAAATCTGGTGGCGCTCTGTGTACACAGGAAGTTCCACTCCTACCATAGAGCCCACAGGAGCAGCCCATGGACCGGCAGCGTTTACTACCACAGGTGCTGATATGTCCCCTTTGGTCGTCTTCACCTTGGCCACCTTATCTCCACGCTTCTCAATACCTGTAACCTCAGTGAAATCGTTGACTTCTCCTCCTAGCCGCTCAAATGCCTTGAGGTACGCGTTTGTAGTGTGAAACGGATTTGCGTGGCCGTCTCGAGCGTTGTAAGTAGCGCCAAACATGCCCTCAGTATTTAAAACAGGCACTATTTCCTTTGCTTCTTCTGGAGTGCACAATATGGAATTCACACCTAGCCTATGCTGAACTTCCACGTTCTTTTGAAACTGATCCCATTCTTTTTCGGTATACGCCATCATGAGATAGCCTTTTTGCACAAATTCAATATCGTAATCGTAATCTAGTTCCTCTTGAAGGTTTTCAAATATATCGATAGATGCTTTGCATATCCTTATGTTGCCTTCAGAACCCCATTGCTCTCTAACCCCTGCTCCGCAACGCCCTGTAGATCCATTTGCAAATGTGTCTTTTTCACACAAAACTACGTCCTTCACGCCTTGCTTCGCCAGGTTATACGCGATTGATGCGCCTACTACTCCACCCCCTATCACTACAACATCTGCCGAGCTTCTCATGAGTTAACCCCCTCCTCCTCAGAATCGCAGTCGCAACAATCCCCATTACCTTCATGTATTTGGGCAAGATCCCCCATCTTTACAGGCTTAAAAGGAGGTCTGTAACTCGATTGAAGTATTTCCGAAACTGGCTTCCCTAGATAGTTGGCAATCTCTCCTGCTACTAGTAACCGGCATGTACGACCCTGGCAAGGACCCATACCTGCCCTGGTTATACGCTTCACCTCATCTAGGGTGGTCGCACCCTCCCTAATAACTTTCCTTATCTCTCCTAAGGTAATATCTTCACACCTGCATACAATGATGTCTTCTTCGTTTTTACTCACACCTCGCCCCACCCTCCGTAAGAACCTTTACGTTCCTTACTTCCATAGATAGCTCCTTTGGAGCCCTTACCCAAATCACACTGGTACCTGCTGGCTTCTTGCCTGGAACTACTATGTGAACTTTCCCTTTCCCAACTTCTTCACCTGCTCTGTTTAATAAAAGTACTTCCCCACCTTTAGCAGGTAACGGAATGAATTCGTAAGGCAGCGCAATGAGACATTCGGTTTCGCTGAATGTTTCATCAACTACGAAAATCGCCAGACCAGGGCAAGATCCTACGCAAATTCCGCAACCTGTGCACTTATCCAAATCTACTTCCGGAATGTCATTTATACTTTCAAATTCCCGTATAGCGCCAAATCTACAACTGTGATAACAAGGATCGCACGGGATCTCTTGAAAACATTCAATTACAACAAATGGACCCTTTTCCCTCCGCTCTTTAGGGGGCACTCTAGATTCAATCTGCTCCCTGGACGGGATACCTGTAGTAAGTAAAACATCATCCATCACAGGCTCACCCTCTTTCCAATTTGTTCCCTCAAAACTGACAATCCACTAACAATCTTCTCGCTGGTTGGTCCCGCTCTCAATTGCTCCAACTCGGTTGCATATGCCTGTTTCTTAGACTTAAATTCGTCTTCTGGAACCTTCCCTAAACTGTGAGCTGCAGCCAAGCCTGCAAGATAACCCTCGGCCATAGCCGTAGAAGCTTCCTCTATGCTGGCAACATCACCTGCTACGTAAACCCCTTTAAGGGTAGTCTCCATGTTCTCATCGTAAATGGGCACAAATCCGCCTAACGCAGGTATGTAACTCATCTCAGCTCCTGCTTGCCACAAAAATTCGCACAGCGGTGAAAGACCTACTGCAAGACACACTACGTCTACTTTCAAATCTTGCTCAGTACCTGGAATCCCTTGCCAATTATCGTCAATCTCCCAGATTACCGCCCCTTCAACGTACCTTCCTCCGTACGCTTCCTTAATGCTGTGCCTAGTTAGTATGGGAATCCCAAGACGCCTTATCTTAGATGCATGTACCGCATAACCGCCAATCTGAGGTAAACCTTCAACTACCGCTTCTACGTGAACCCCGGCTTGCACCAGCTGATAGCTAACTATTAGCCCTATGTTGCCAGATCCTATCATCAAAACATTTTGACCAGGCCTTACACCGTATACGTTCATCAAAGTCTGCACTGCCCCTGCTCCGTAAACACCGGGAAGATCGTTGCCTGGGAAAAGAAGCATCTTCTCAGAAGCCCCTGCCGCTATCACTAGCCTTTCCGGCTTTATCCCTTTTATCCCATCAGGTGTTTCCACCAAAAGTACACCATCATCCTGGTAATAACCTAAAGCCTCTGTGGAACCTAAAAAATATATGTTCGGATCTTCCTTTGCCTTCTTCGCAAGATCTTGAGCAATGATAATGCCTCGAGTTCCTGCGCTCTTTTCGTGCCACCCGAAAAACTTGTGGGTCTGCTTCACTAACTGACCGCCAGGGGCTTCACCTCTGTCTATAAGCGTGACCTCAACCCCGTATGAAGCAGCTTCAAGAGCAGCACATATCCCTGCAGGACCCGCTCCTACAATCGCAACTTCCGTCTTTTTCAATCCAGTCACTCCTTACATCTCGGGGCAGGACCTACGCCTCTTTGCATCTCAACATGCATCCCCGCCCTCAGTTTCTCAGTGCAAGCCCTCACGTTAGGAACCCCATCTACAACTACTAAACACGAAGAGCAGTTACCTATAGCGCAAAAAAAGCCACGGGGGTGGCCTTCCTTTAGGCTCTCGTGCAAAACTTTTACCCCGCTTGCATGAAGAGCGCTCGCTATAGGTTCACCTTCGTATCCCCAAAATTCCTCCCCTTCCCAGTAAAACTTCACTTTCTTCCTTCCATCAAAATCAAGAATCGGGTGCTCCTTTATCCTCATTTCACAAGATTCCAAAGACCTATGCCTCCTTTCAAA
>JAKPFY010000276.1 GCA_029551185.1 Bacillota bacterium | reverse complement strand
GTTGCAACTTCATTCTAACCGAGGGACACAAGAAATGGCTTCTTTTATTTCATGGGGAAACCAATTTTACACAATTATACGGACTCAACTGAGATGTCTTGGCTTCTCGCTCTTTCAAACAGTTTGTCAAATGGTTTCTTGACACTCAATCGGACGAAGAAGTCTTTAAAGTCCTTCTATACTGTGACGCTCCTGAACCGCTCCTAACAGGGGAAATCCCCTCCGGCCCGAAGACCAAACGTAGGCGAAAGAAGATAACGCCTAAAGGCTCCAGTGATGAGGGAGATCCTTCAAGTAAGAACCTAGCCACCTTAAGAAGGGATATTCTTGTTGATCGATGGATTGATGGCAACCGCAAGGTGTCCGCCTACTTCCACGAACGTTTCTCCGCTCTCAGGACCGAAATGGCTGAACTTACAATAGATGACACCAACCTGCGTCTTGATTCCATGGTGAAGGAATACGGCGGGCCGGCAGTAGTCTACTGCCTCATTGTCAATGAGAATGAGTTTAAACATGAGATAGGATACCGGCTTATGGATGAGCTCGGAGACTCATGCAAGGCAGAACGAAGCGATAATCCGCCTGTATATGAAGTAGAAGAGGAGATCTTGCCTGACGACATCCCCGACGATATTGCTGATGAACCCTTAGAAGGCACCATACCCACAAATGGGATAGGACAATTTGCGGAAGATACCTCACCGCATCCAATACCCAACACCCCAAACGCACTTGAGGCTATCACATACGCTATATCGGAGTTGAGCGCTACGGAACAGGATCTTGACTGCGAAGCCCTAGATGCAGCTATAGAGAGCTTGCTATCCGCTGTAAGCGATTACAAGAAACGAAGGTCAGAAAGCGCTCTGAAACTTGAGAAAGCTCTGTCAGAACTATGCAGTAAGTACGGGGATACCATTGAGTTTCTCTTAGCTGATACCAGTCACTGCGGTGGCTTTGATTTTGTTGCAGCAGCCCGGGCAGGGGGCATCAAGTATCCCAACGTGCGTCAGGCAATATCGGAGCTTGCGAGAATCGCAGACTTGTTGGAAGATGCGGAGGAAATACGTACTCTGCCGCTTCGCTCTGTTTCGGAGCAAGTTGAGGCCACTCAGCGTATCAGAGAACTCCAGTCCCAAGTTGTTGAGGGGCTTGACTGCCTTGGCAGCATTCTTGGCAACGGCGACAGTGCAGCTGCCATTGAGCCGGACGAGAAGTCTGTATCGGATCCAAGCCCACCCTCTTCCGAACACCACCTTTTCCCTACGCAGCCACGACGGATGCGAAAAGCAAAGCGGACGCTGAAAAAGGGTGTTTTGCCAGGGAAGCCAGCTGCGCCGGTTGGGTCGGAGCTGTTTTGTTTAGAGTCTGAAGAACCTTCTCCGGAGGAAGAGAAACCTATCAAGCCGGCTCTTGGCGATGTTTCTGAAGCGGAGCCATCGGTGACTGGAACTTTTGCTGCTGAAACAGCATCCACTGCCAGGCAGTTGATGTACGATGCAGTCAGAGAGGCGGATTATGCGTCCGCTTACTGGCTTGCCGTTGCAAGCGAAGCCTCAGGTGATTCCACGTCGATCCCTTCTTGGCTGCACCTAGCCAACTTTCTTGCAGCGAACTCTCGGTGTTTCGATCCTCAGGCTATGCGCGCCCTGGACAGAATATGCAATCTTCATCCTGCGCCTTACCAGGAGCTTAGTGCCATGCACAAGCAGACTAATCAGACTCTTGCCATGTACATCCTATCTGCGTCAATTATGGCATCTCTGTTCAGCGGTGAACACGGGCCGAGCAACTGGCTGAATGATGTAAAGAACAACGCAGCAGGCCTGCCCGAAGAGCTGGTCCGTATAGGTAATGACATCCTGGACTTAAAGTATGCGGGTGTTTCGTGCCTTGATTACATTGGGGATCATCTCCCGGGAGGGCAGGATTGGGATTCTGAAGCTAAGGCCGTTTCCGATCGGGTGGCTTCGTGGCGGAACATAGCTGAGTACGGGAAGCTTGGGTATCAGCCTGCGACATTGACCCGCCGTTTCATAGCTTGCGGAAAACATTCCCAGCTGAAACCGGCAATCGATGCAGTTGCAGATGATAAGCGGGAACTGGTGGACCTTGTTGATGAAACCCGCATCACCTACTTGAGCAACAGGGACAGTATTGAGAAGTTGATCCGTGAAGCAATTAGGTTGACTTGCGGATCGAGGCCTCGTCGGGTAAAGATGGAAAGCCACAGCATGGAATCCTTCATGCGTGACCTAATGAGTCTAAATGATGCCCTGGCTTACTGGGTCGATGCGGTCAGAAGGCGTAATTCCCGCGCCTGTAAAGGTTCACTGTCAGAATCTCAATGTCAAACGATTATCAAAAGAATAGTTAAAGAGGCAGAGAACGCAATGGGGAATCTCATCTCAGATGACCCTTATGTGGCTGCTCTTAGCTGTTCATTGACACATGCCGTCAACATGCTGCAGGGAAAGATAATGACTCCCTTGACCACGAGGAGCTGGAAAAAGGACTTGGCAAGACCGATCATTGTATCCGGCTTCTTTCCGCCTTCCGAGACCATACAATGGATGGAGTCGGAGGGTGTGGATCCTCCGGATATTGCTATGGATAGGGAGCTCCTTACAGAAACCATGTTAGAGAGGGTCACTCTCGACGCAGCGTTCACCCAAGCTCTTGATGACGAAGACTACATCAGGGCTAAAGCGGTAATGTGTGTCGCAGATGACATCCCGGACGCTGACTCCCGTTTTCAGTCGTGCCTTGAAGAATCAAGACGGACGTTCGAAGCGCGGCTCCTGAAGACGCGCGAGATGTTGGAGGATGGCGCCCAAAAGCACCTAATTGTCAGCTCTGATAGATCTCAGATGGACGGGGAACTCCTTTCTCTGGAATCAACCTTCGAATCCGGGGAGATACAACAGTTTTCTGCTGCATATTCCAAGCTGGACGATATCGAAAAGGCAATAGACAAGTTCAAAAAGGAAAGAATGAACGCCTTGGGCCGCGAGATAAAAGAGCTGCGTAATCGAGTGGATGCAAACAGAGCCAATCTTTCCGATGCCGTGATTAAGTATGCAGAAAACAACCTGGAAGAAGCGGAGAGATACATGGACAGTTTCGGAGACGGCAAATCGCTTTTGGTTGCGGAAAGCTTCTATTCTCTTGCGCTTAACGCAGTAGAGCTGGGCGTGATTAGCGAGATATCGGGAGGTGCAGCGGGGTACGACGCTGCTGAGACAGATCACGTAGGCAACTTCCTTGCAGTCAGCAGATCAATTCAGTCACATATTGCCAGGCGCGGTTCCAAACCCCTTGACTGTGTGAAGCTTATCGAAGCCGGACGCCCTGTCGGCAAGATCGACATGTCGAAGATTCCTAAGCCACAAGCAGAGAATGCAGGCAAAGGGCTTCGCGCTTACTACAGGCTGATGGGAAGGAGCAAACCGGCCACAGATGAAACTTGGTACGTAAGAGACGTGACCACACTGCTGGGCTATATCGGATTTCAGCAGCCCTCGGTTTCCCTTGTGTCAACAGAGGATAATGCAGCACATTTCCGTGCTGAAATGTCCGCAAAAGATATTTCCCCTCTACCTGAATTCGGCTCTTCTCACAGAGGAATCTATGATGTCATTATCGTGCATGGAAAGCCCCGTGTAACCGGCCTAAACCATATTCTTAACGTGTTCGGGGTTGAGAATTCCAGGCCGATAGTGATTTACTTAGGCAGAATCACACAGGCTTTAAGACATGAATGGAGTGTATCTTGCAGAGAAAAGCGACGGACTGTAATGATGGTGGATGAAATCCTGTTGTACTTCCTGGCCAGCATCCGTGACAACAGACTGGAAGCAGCTGTGTCATGCGGGGTTGCCTGGGGATGGGCTTGTCCCTACTCTGACGGGGCAACAGCCCCCCGCGAGATGTTTATAGGCAGGCAACTTATGATCAGCAAGATAGGGGAACGTACGGGGGCTTTCGTAATATACGGCGGTCGGCAGTTCGGAAAGTCGTCTCTTTTACGCATGGTGGAGAATGAGTACCATAACCCTGACAACCATCAGTATGTGGTGTTCTGTGAAATTAAATATGTCGGTGACGTTGACAGCGCGAAAGGTACGCAAGATACATCTCTCATATGGATTAAGGCATGGGAGAATATGCAGAAGTCTGATCTCGAATGGGTATGTAAAGGCATCTCTAATCCTTCTCCTTATGATGTGCAGACTGCCATACGTAAAGCGCTGAAAAAGAACCCCGGTATGAGGATGATATTCTTGTTCGATGAGGCAGACAATTTTCTTAAGCAAGAAGCTTCTTTAGGCTTTCAGGAGCTTAACGGGATAAAGACTCTCATGGAGGAAACAAATTATGGGTTCAAGGCGGTATTCTGCGGACTTCATAATGTGCAGAGATACTATACTAAATCCAATCATCCCCTTGCCCAGTTGAGTGCACCGATTGTCGTCGGGCCACTCGAACCGTCTGAGGCACGGGAGCTGGTAATCAGGCCTATGCGTGCCCTCGGGATAGGCTTCGAGAGCGATTACGTAGTATCGCAGATTCTGTCCTACACTAACTTTCACGCATCGCTTATACAGTTCTTCTGCAGTAAGCTGGTGGAAGTCGTTCGATCCAGAAAAGATGAACCTCCCTATGTAATTACCGGTAATGACGTGGAACAGATCTACAAAGACCACACTTTCAGAGCAAGGATGAGCGATCGCTTTCAGGTGACGGTTCTCATGGATACGCGCTATCAGGTCATTGTGTACAGCATGATACTTGAGCAGCTCAATGAGAGAGACGGATATAAACGTCTTTTTGAGGCCAATGAAATAGCCCAATTGGCAAAAGAGTGGTGGCCGCAGGGTTTTGAAGATATGGGCGCTTTCGAGATCAGACCTCTCCTTGACGAACTGGTAGGGCTGGGAGTGCTCATTCGCTGTGAAGACGGTCAATTCCGCTTGCGCAGCTCAAACGTTGTTAGAGCCCTGGGGAAGCCGGATGACATAGAGGACGCATTGATTCAAATTGCGGAATCGCCGGGTCCAAGCAAGGACAAGTCCAGGAGTCTAATGGTAAGGATACAGGATACCCCGCCTAAGTGGGGACCGTTTACCCTGGCACAAGCAGCCGATATCATTCAGCCCCAACCCGGGCTTTGCCTCGTGTTCGGAAGCGAGGCGCTGAACCTGTCAAGAACTGCCGAGGCGTTGCGTGTCTATGTAGGCGAAAGCGCAAAGATGTTTGTGCTGCAACAGAGATTCACGTCTGCTACAGGAATATCCAATCATGTCTCTTCACTAGTCTCAACCTCCTTAAAGGGTCGGTATATTATGGTCATAGATCCTTCCACGGTTCACAGCAAGTCTCATAATCTCATGGAGATACTTGTGGCGATAGGGGGTCGGGTTAAGGAATTAAATACCGAAAACAGGTTGGTAAGAGTGGTAATCATACTTAATCCCATCAATGCCTATCAACTCGCCCACATGAGATATAGCGGCGACTTGCGGTTGGAGCCGTACATCGATACCGAAGTAGCACTGAGGAAATGGGACTATACCATGGTTGAGAGTTTCTTGTCTCATATGGAGAGTGTAAACACCGCACCTACAGTGAATAAGGTTCTGGAGGCTACCGGAGGCTGGCCTTTCCTGATACAGAAGATGCCGTACAAAGGTGCAGGAGGTATACTTCGTGCAGTGGAACGACTCAAATCCGACCTGAATCAAAACGCAGATAATATACGGCAAGACTTCTTCGACGCATGCGGGCTGACCTCACTTGGTGATGTCAATAAAGTTATAACCATGTTGGCCGACGCAGGATCCGCATTACTGCCTGAAGATCTGGCTGAACTTATGTCGCTGGATACAGAACGTGACATCAGGGAGAGCAGGGCCCTCATAGAAGTGCTGCACAGGACAGGGATACTCATTGAGAGCCGCGAAGGCGAGCTTTTCTGCGATCCCGTTGTGAAAAAACTGGTGATCGAAGGATGACGGATCTGATCAGAACAGCGTGCAGATTGCCTACTGTCATGAATATGTTCAACAGTATCATGTCTGATTTGATAGCCGGTATGTCAGTAGTCTGGGTTATGCCTGCTACCGCTCCTCGGGCTGATCTTATCAGTGAACTCGCTGACATCCTTGAGGAACGTGCCATTGAAGCCATAGCAGATGATATCCCCGAGTCCCTTGGTGATTGCATGAGACACCAAGCAGACGAGGGATCTTCTTACGTAAGTGTTCACAGTCTTGACAAACCGATGTCTCTTTCTGAAAGGAAGTCCATAATAGCGCAGCTTGAGGAGTGTGGCAAGGCTGCCACTGTCCAAAGTCGGGAAACCGGACGGATTTCGTCCAGAGTCGTAGTGGTATCAGATGCAACTTTCGGGTATGAAGCGAATTCATGCAAGCATATTGCGGTCCATTGGTCTTGGGGATGCTTCACAACAACGGAAATGTCCATTTTGGCCCAATATATATCACAGGACAGGACAATTGAGTCGGCGCATGCTGTGTGGACACAGAGTGTCATGGCTGAACTTGCCGGAACCGATGTAGGTCTTCTTCAGCAACTATACATACATTGGGAACCTGATTTTTCCGAAGACGACTTGTGCGACATCTTGCGCGAATACGCGACACGGCGGGAATGGGTGGATGAATGCATGCGCCTGCAGATGAAGAACATTCATGGGACGTACCGTGCAGGCAGGCAGAACAAGCCTCCGTGCCCGCCGCAGCAATTGGCCTCGTTATTCGAAGCAGGAATCCTGGAGTGGCGAATGGACAGCGGAATATCTGTCCATTCTGCTGCACTGGCGCAAAACGCGGATGTTTCGGAGATTAGAAGACGAATATGGGCAGGTCAGGCGAAATATCTGATGCCCGTTATTGACATGGAACGCATAAAGACATGCCGGTACCTGGAAGAAAGCGACCCGGGCCTGAACGATGCAGTAGACACTCTACGGCTGAAGCCGGGCAACCCAAACGAATGGCACAATAATTGGACTACTCCTGAATGGAGCGAACTCATCTCCTATATCGATACAATGTGCAGCGGGCGATACATATCGCTGCGTCGTCGCGCTGATTTCATGAGAATGCGCCGAAATGACCTGGCCCACTGCACACCCATATCATGGGAACACTTCAGGATGATATTGACAGGGGAAGCATAACCCTGAAAATGTAGCCATTGCCACCACTTTTTGTCAGAGATGCCTTTTCTAAGATCTCTCATTGTGATGAAAAATTTCAGCTGATAGAAGGAATTCGATAGCCAATGGCATATATATAGTAATGACATCGATGTCATACGCCGAGGCGCGTTATGGATTTATCTCATACAAGTCCTGTAAGTATAGCAGGAGACCGCATCGCAGGGGTCCTCAGGCTAATTTACGAACGCAATGTAGCGTATGACTCAAAATTCCGGGGGTGCTATCGGTTGAGAAGTACCATATACGACGTAGCTGAGCTGGCGGGTGTATCCGCAAAAACCGTCTCACGTGTGATAAACAACTCATCCCTAGTTGCGCCTGATACAAGGCGAAAGGTTCTAGCGGCCATTGCTGAACTTGACTTTCACCCTGATTCAGCAGCGAAAGGCCTTCGGCAACGGCGCAGGAAGTCAGTAGGTCTGGTTATTCCCTACGGCAGCGACTTTGTATTCCAAGACCCGGGCATGTGGGCTCAGACAAACGGCGCCCATAGAGCCCTTTCTGAACGAGGTTACGACTTAGTTCTTGCAGTCCCGCAAACCCGGGAATTAGTGTTGCATGAACTCAGCAGGCTCACGAAGAACCGCACTGTAGATGGGGTAATCCTGTACGCCATGGAGGGCGTGGATACATTGATCAAGGAATTCGACCGTCTGAAGATCAGATATGTGTCACTTTCCATGTGCTATTCGGGGCAGGATCACAACTTCGTGGATACGGATTCATCCTATGTTTGTCATCTTGCTACCAAGTACATGATCGATCAAGGAGCCAGGCGTATAGGATTGATTCGGGAGCCTTTAGGGTTTTTTCATATTGCCAAGACCAGCGCGGAGATGGGATACCGCCGTGCGTACGAGGAAGCAGGCCTGCCGGTGGATGAGTCCCTGATACTTGCAGGGGATTATTCTGTAGAATCAGGATATGAGCGAGCCTGTCAATTCCTTAGGGATGTGCCTGACATCGACGGTATCCTGTGCATGAGCGATCCTATGGCTATGGGAGCGCTCAGGGCATTGAGAGAGCATGGATTGACACCCGGTAGTGACATTGAT
>JAKPFY010000272.1 GCA_029551185.1 Bacillota bacterium | reverse complement strand
AAACTCTGGTTTTTATGAGATAAACTCTATCAGGTTCCGTGACATATCGCCTGTTTACCCCTGTCTAGGTAAGGTGATGGATTGGTGGATGTCCAATGATGGGACTGTCGACACTCCAAGTTTCAGCGTGCGAGTGTGGGGGGTGAAATAATGGATTTCGCGAAATACATCAACGAATACGGAGACATAGTTAACCCCTATGCTGGCAAAACAGAAAATGGAAACTGGCTTGAGGGCACAATTAGTGTTGAGTGGCTCCAAGAGCACTTCGGGTTATACCAGACCCTAGACGAGTGTATTCAAGCCACCGATTCCGAGGGGTTAAAACTGTTTTTTGAGTACCTCAAAACGCAACAATAGAGCAAGATAGTGTAACTTTTTGGGGTAAGCATTAGGGGCAGATCGCTCTGCCCCTAACCTTTTTATTCATCTTCTCCCGAAGGCAAGTACAAGCTCTCAGTAATCGTTTTTGCTTTCGCTGCACGCTTTCGGGATGCGGCGGTTCCTCATTATCCGATGGCCAACCTATGAGGTAGTATGTGTAGCCATCTTCGAGATTCCTTATGTTTAGCAGGATCCATCCGAGTTCCAAGTAGTCATTTAGTTCGCCGAGGTCTTCCACTTCGTTCACTCTCTTGATACGGTGCAGAACATTTCTGTCGATTGGGTCCATCCTTGATCACCTCCTTTGACAACATACTCAATAACGCATTCGTCACGCGGCAGTCTTGTTCCTTGATCGTCTGCAGTAGGAGATTCTTCAGTAATGTCGTAGACATGGAATGAGGGCTAGGGAATCGCGACCCGAAAAGCGGCAATCCCGAGCCGCCTGCCCTCCAATAGCAAAATCGGGAGCAACTACGGGAGGTTGCAGACAAATGAACAAGGCGGTTCTGTTGGCGCGCGACGTCGACTTGTTGCCGGCCGTCGAAGCACTGCTGTTCGCCGAACGTGACAAACAGGACATCGCCACGATTGCGCATCGCCTGGGAGTCACAGACAAGGATGTTCGGCGGAGCCTGTTTGAGCTGGAGACCCGGTACGATGATCCGAAGAGTGGCCTGGAGCTGAGGTGGTCCGGAAGCGCTGTCTGGATTGAGTCCAAGCACAAGTATGTGCAGATGCTCTATTCCCGCCAGCACAAGAAGGAGGAGCGTTCCAGGGAGCTCATCGAACAGTTTCTGGCATCAAAAGAGCTGAGGCCGAGGACGAAGCAGCGGTATGGCTATCTCCTTCGGAGCTTTTCAGAATTTCTTACGGTGAGCTTGGACCTGGTCACCACCGAGAACATACGGGACTTTATAGCTCATCAGCGAGAAGTAAGGGGCAATTCTGATGGTACAATCGCTAGTAAGGTTCATTCCTTGAGCTCCTTTTACGGATGGCTCGTCAAAGAGGAGATCATCCTCCGCAACCCGATGGACCGCATCGAGCGGCCAAGGGAACTCAAACGACCGCCGAAGCACCTAACCTACGAAGAGATCGAAAGGCTCCGTGAAGCAGCCACAGGGATCCGCAAGGTGTTGTTTGAGGTCCTGTACTCGTCGGGGATCAGGGTCAGTGAGGCAGTCAATCTTGACCGTTCAGACTATGACCCGGTGGCCAAGACGCTTCTTGTCCGTGAAGGAAAAGGCGGCAAACAGCGCACAGTGCCTCTGAGCACCCGAGCCAATTTGGTGCTTCAGGACTATCTCAAGAAGCGCAGTGATGACGACCCTTGGTTGTTCCGGAGCAACTATCGGAAACGCATCTCCAAGGAGAGCATCGAGTGGCACATCAAGAAGCTCGGCCATATGGCCGGGCTGGCCAGGCGAGTCACGCCTCACATGCTGAGGCACAGTTTCGCCACACACTTGCTTGACGCTGGCATGCCGATTGAGCTTGTGCAGTACCTGTTGGGGCATGAGTCCGTCAGGACAACCCAGGTCTATGCCAAGACTAACCCGGCAAACGTGGCTCACTACTACAAGC
>JAKPFY010000256.1 GCA_029551185.1 Bacillota bacterium | reverse complement strand
TCATATCTCTGAGTGGTAGTCACGTTAGCATGACCCGCAAGTTGCTGAACGGTGCTTATATCGGCTCCGGCGTCAAGAAGTTCACTTATGAAAGTACGGCGCATGTCATGCGGCGAAAAGCTTGTTACTCCGGCTTCGTCTCCACGCTTCTTCAACACATAGAATATGGATTGGTCAGTCATCGGCCTGATGGTGATTCTCCCGCCTTTGTTGACTGGGCAGAACAGCGCACCGGGGACATCTCCTCTAACTCTAAGCCAAGCAATCAAAGCCTCACGACTTCCATTGGTAGCGTATACCATGCGATCCTTGCGGCCTTTCCCGGCATGGATGACAATAGCCCCGCTCTCCTGGTTGAAGTCTTCCAGCTTCAACGCCGCCGCTTCCGATCTCCGCACACCGGCACCATATAGAACGGCAAGTAAGGCGGCGTCTCTTGCACCGGCGGGGGAAGCATCTTTCGCACATGCCTCAAACAGGGCACGGACTTCACCGTGCGATAGTGCCCGGCCACGGGGTAGCTTCTCACCTTTGACGGCTTTCAGATCGGCGGCGCGTTGGTAATCTTCGGCACTCATCAGCCCAAGTCGCCATGACTCTTTCAGAACGCCGCGAAGGGCACTCAGCATCTTGTTTGCGGTAGCCGGTGCATACTTCGCCGCCAACTCCTCACGAACAGCCGCTGTATGCTGATACCTAAGCCCCGTCCAATCCAATGACACGGCGTCATCTCTACCACTTGTGAGTATTCCAGCTATCGTATCCAGAGCTTCTTTCATAGTGCGTCTGGAACCGGGGGCAAGGCTCATGATGTAGACTGCCGCAGGATGATTGTCAGCCTTTCTGCCTGTTGCGATTGTTGTTTCTGTAGCTACCAATGCCGTGTGTTCCGCCATGCCGTCACCTTTCCGATTGCTTACTAGAATCGCTATTCTCATAAGTAATTATGCCACTTAACAATCAGGCTAGTAACTGTGCGAAACACCGGGATTTAGGGCGGAATAGTGGCGGCAGTTTGGGCTGAGTGTTCAAGGGGGGCCTTGGCAAGTTTGACGAGTTTTGCCCCTTTTCTATAGACCCCTTATTAGAGCACGCACAGCCTTATAAGGTGTATAGAAAAACGGACAGTTCTCGTCAAGCTCGTCAAATACAGTCGAGCTGTGCAAAGTCATTATGAGGGGAAGCAGCCACTATCCTGCCCACTCTAATGTCGGCAATGGACATGGCCATGGGGAACAGAAGGATACATCATCATCTGAGACATTCGGCAATCGCTGCTGTCTCCTCATCACTGAGTGGTTGCCGCCAGAACTGGAATGCCTTGATAAATGTCTCTAGCTTGCGTAGACCAAGCCACTCGAATAGACGGAATATCCAGTATTGCCGTTCCTTGGTTGCCGTGCTCAGTTCAGATAACATACACTTAAGCACTTCTACTGCTCTGTCGTTTGGATGTTGCCTGCCGCTCCCGCTGGAGTCTGCATAGAAGGTCGGAATCATGGCAAACGATGCTTCTCTTCGGGCAAGGCTATAGGCGGTGATTATGGTCTTCTGTCTATCTGGGTTGTACGACAGCCCGAATATATCTATAGTCTCGTTATCCCTTCCGATACCAACAAATGGCAGGAGTCGGGATAGCAGCACTTCCGATACGAATTCCTCTTCTTTATTGCTGGACTCGAAAATATGTTCTGTTGCATTTCTGATTTCAGGCTGTATACTTCTTGGAACCTGCTTGGTAAGTAGTGAATCGACAGAAGCGTTGCCCCAGATAACCACGTTGGGCTTCTCGACTCTCCTCGCATAGGGGTTGACGTAGACAGGCTTAAAGGTATAGGGAATGACGAAGCCGCTGTCAATACTGTCAGTGTAGCCGATTCGGAAGACTACCTTTCCAGGTAGACTGCGAACGGTTATACTGTCGCTTCTCAGGTTACCGAATAGTTCAGATATCATAGCGCAGTGTGTTAGCTGCCGTTGAAGTTCTGGACTCTCCTCAATCTCCATGACCATCTCATGGATACGGCTCCCTCCGCCAAGTATCCGGCTGAAATGAACGGGAAGCGCACAGGCTATCTCTGGAAGCGGTATGTACCCAGTCTTCCAGTATGCCCTAATACCGTCTCGTGGCGGTCGGCTACTCAACCTTACCGACGATAGCCTTGTACTCTTGAGATGCCATAGACCAGATTCGACATGTCTGACCAAAGACATGTAGTGAGTAGGCTTGTCGTCTCGCTCCAAGCCGATGTAGAGGTTCAGGTGTGTGCTCTTCGGGCAAAGCTGGTTTATGAGTTTCTGCACCTTGTTAGGACGAGGCATAAAGTTGCCATTAACACAGGCAGCAAAGAAATCACGGGTGTTCATATTGTACTGGTTGTAGATTCTCACCTGTTCCGCCATATCGCCAGTGTACAAGGCGGTAAGGGCTATAACCATTATACGTCGTGTGTCTTTATCTCTGCGCACGCCGTAGCCATAGCAGTTCTTTGGATATCGAAGTCTTGATTCTACTGGAACACTGAGTCTTGTCATATCGTTCAACTCCTTTCTAAGTAGGTATAGTCTCTCTTCTCTGACTTAATCCCGGCAACAGTCTTAAAAACCGCCAATTGGTGATTACAGAGGCATAGCCTGAGAGTTCCACCGTATCGCTCTTGGACTTGCCGCAATCACTACAGTTTATAGCTGCAAATTAGTAGACACTGGTTTAGTCTGTTTTTCTGTCTTGTCGTCACTTGCATGGTTCAGGTGGCAAGACCCCCATACCCCGGTCTTTTAGAATGGCTAGGTGCAGGTCATGGACTCTAATCACGAGCAACTTCACTTGACGAGCTTGACGAGAAATGTCCGTTTTTCTATACACTTATAAGGCTGTGCGTGCTCTAATAAGGGGTCTATAGAAAAGGGTCAAAACTCGTCAAACTTGCCAAAAACAAAAGGCTTCAGCCCAATACCACTGAGTGCCCTCTCACCCTTTGTCGTCCTGACCCGCTCGATACCATCCCTGCGTATCAAGTTTCTGCTAAGTCCTTGCGGTTGCTTTATGGCAGTGTGAGTGTCTATGCCCGAATGTGAAAGCCAAGACTGATAAGCCTTCCATAAATCCGAAACGGTTACAGTCTTCTTTGGATCGAATTCACAATACATAGCTAGGAATTCAGCCAAAGTGTCCTGCTCCTCGAACACTTCGGTTATTTCGGCCTTCACACAAGCCGGAACAATCAAACTACCATGCCGATGCCACTCACAACAGCCTCTAAGCATCCAGTTCAGAATTCCAGGGGCTTCTGCAAGTAGCTTGCGCAGAATATGCTTGTCTTTGACGGGTTTCTTGCCCTCATCAGGCTCATAGAAGCGTTGTCGAAACGGCATGATCTTGAGCCTTCGCTTCATGTCGTATCCCTGACTCTTGATTCTTGGTAACTCATTTGTTGCGATGGCTATCTTGAACTTTGGAGTGTATTCCATGGGTCTGCCATATATTGGTCTGCACTTAATTGTGTCGCGACCAGTTAACTGCTTCAGTAATGGCTCGTTGAAGGAGTCTGTATCCGATGCCTCTGTTGCAGTTACAAAACGTACATTAGAAAGTGTAGCAAGGTCGTAGGTGTTCATCTCACGTTTCTCCGTAAACGTGGACATAGCAGCTGTTCCCGCATAATCACCCAAGATATAGTTCACCACGGACAGGAACTTGCTCTTGCCACTCTGCGCCTTGCCGTAGAGAATCCACAAAGACTCCTCGGACGTGTCTCCGGTCATGAAGTATCCCAGACTCCATTGAGCGAACGTTATTAGTTCCTCATCGTCTTGGAATACATCTCCAAGGAACTTCTCCCACATAGGACACTCTGCGTCAGGATTGTATGTGACGGGAGATAGTTTCGTTATCAGGTCTTTCTTAGAGTGCTCACGTGCCTTGCCTGTCTCCAAGTCCAGCGTGCAATTGAGTGTGTTGAACAACATGTCCTGTGAGTCTAGCTCTGAGTGGCAGACGGGAATGCCGTCAAACGACTCCGCAAGGCTTTGTATAGCTTGAATCCTTGGGCGCGACTCGGACTTCCGAATGTGATCAATCAACTCTTTCTGCTCTTTGGGATCGTCTATACCCTGTAGGAGATTGTACATAGACCGTATGGCCTTGATGACCAGCTGCTTTGTCTTGTCTTTCAGGTCGGGTTCCCATCTCCTGCTGTCCCAGCAAAGCCATTGCCTTGTATCGACACAGAAATGTATGTTATCCCCATATTCGGCAACGAAGTATTCTGTGTTTGTCAGATCACTGTAAACTTCGGCAACCGGGTTATCTCGTTTTGGAGTCTCCTCATCATTCAACTCCAACCACTCACAAACCTTGCTCACCACCTCCTCTCCGAGCAATTCCTTGAGCTTTGGAACTCCGTAGACGTTTCTCTTGTTGGCAAGCCGCTCAAGGGTGTTCTCAACGCAATCAGCACGAACTTTCCATTCCTCATCTCCCGCAATCTTCGCGATAAGCCTTATCAGGAACTCCGTTTCATCGGCACTCATGCCATGCCTCAAGAATGT
>JAKPFY010000112.1 GCA_029551185.1 Bacillota bacterium | reverse complement strand
GCCTCATTCGCAATGTATCTACAATGGACAGGATCAATTCGGAATATGTTTCTTTCCTCCGACCTGAACTCATTAATCCATTCTTCAAACCCGCGCTTGCTTGAGCGTGCAACAAAGGAGTCATGCACACCCTTTTCCTGGGATATCGCCCAGATCACTCTGAATAGAGGTCTGCCCGAAGGCCTCATACCCATAATCAGAAGACGCACTCCTACAGGGTCATAGTAAGTGGCATAGGCGTTTTCGATTTTCCCGGAAGGAACGAACCCCGGCATCCTCCCGACAGGCTCAGGGCTCTCCTCAGGCTCAACCCCACTGGACCTCAGCCTATGCAGGGCATGACCCGCCTCTTTTCGGACTTGCTTGTCCTTTACGGATTTCCTAATCCTAAGCAGGGCATTTGCAGCAGACACGTCATGCACCGCTCCCAAAGCGGAGCATACTGCTTTTGCCACCCGATAATCGCCTCCGGTTGCAAGCTTCTCTAAGTCAGACACTGCTTCAACACCGTAGCTTGCGATTAAGTCATCCAAAGCGTCGCCAATCTCTTTATCGGATAAGCCTGACAGGCCTTCCCTTGGTATAGCGCTTTGAAAATCAACTTTGTCGTCAGAACGTTCCGTCACTTATAAGTCCTCCCTACTTGCAGCCTTATCTCTTATGTCACAATGGCTTATTCCCCGTTCCTAAACCCTTTGTTACGCCCTGGATGTTCTTGACACGGTAACTGTGATAACCTTAACATCTTCAAGGTATCCTTAGCAATATTCTGTCCCGGGATATAAACTCCTCCACCATTGACAAGCAGAGGTCCGCGAGATAGTCTCTTTCCCTCCTAATACAGCTCAGGCTAAGACACCCCAAGTCGGCCTAAACGGCCCTAAAAAGCCGGGCCGGGCCCTAGGCCGGGCTTAACTCTCGTAGGAAATTCCGTGTAGGAATTCCGCTCATTGCATAGAATTAACATGGACAGGAGGGATTAAGCTGAAACGGTTCATACCTTTAGGGGTTACAATATTTCTTATTGTCCTTGCAACCATATATGGTCTACGACTGCCCTTTCGAACCGACAAAACTCATGTCCGGACATGCATAACCCTGGCAGGCTCAACTTCTGTCCAGCCCTTCGCAGAGCTCTTGGCGGATGAATACATGAGTGAGAAGAAAAACATCATTATCAATGTCCAAGGAGGCGGCTCCAGCGCAGGCGCCAGGGCAGTTCTTTCAGAGGTGGCTGAAGTAGGAATGTTATCCCGCGAGCTCCAAGGGGATGAGAAAGCCTTGATCCCCACAATTATCGCCTATGACGCAATTGCCATTATTGTGCACCCTTTAAATCCCTCTTGCAACCTTGACATCACCGAGATTAGATCCATATTTGCCGGGGAGATTACCAACTGGTCGGAAGTAGGAGGTAACGCCCGAAAGATTCATATAGTCGCCCGCGAAGAGGGCTCCGGAACCCGTGGTGCCTTTGACGAGATAATCATGGGAGAAACTGAAGTTGCACCCGGCGCCATAGTCCAGGATTCCAACGGCGCAGTGAGAGAAATCATAGCAGGCGATCCTTCAGCCATAGGTTATCTATCCCTCGGTCTTGTGGACAAGCGTGTGAAAGCCATGGCAATCTCGGGTGTGCTACCAAGTGTAGACACAGTAACTGAGAAAACCTACAAGCTGGTAAGGCCTATGATACTTGCCACACTCGAAAACCCGGGGAAAGAGACAAGAGATTTCATCAGCTTCTGCCTGAGTGAAAAAGCCCGGGAAATACTGGCCCGTGAAGGTTTGGTGCCGGTTGCGCCGACTGCAGCGGGAAGATCACCGAAGCCCGATCATGACAAGTAAAGGTATAATAGGGGGACATCATAGACTATGCACAATAAAGAAACCCTGATCCAATGGCTTCTGGCGACAGTTGCGCTTTCTGCAATAGCAGTCCTCGCCCTTATCATCATCTTCATCTTCAAAGAAGGGTCGCCTGTTATAGCCAGACTGGGCCTTGCCAAATTCATTACCGGGACCAAATGGTCTCCGACAAGAGGCATGTTTGGAATACTCCCAATGATACTCGGTTCGGTTTGGGTAACATTAGGCGCCCTTTTAATTGGGGTTCCAATGGGTCTCGCTACAGCCATTTTTCTCGCTGAAATGGCGCCTCCCGGAGCAAGTCGCATCCTGAAGTTTGCCATACAACTCCTGGCAGGAATCCCGTCTGTTGTCTTTGGATTTATAGGGCTTGTCATTCTTGTCCCCTTTATCAGGCAATGGATAGGCGGGCCCGGATTTTCCGTCCTTGCAGCCGCCATTGTCCTTGGGATCATGATACTGCCAACAATAGTCAGTGTATGTTATGACGTGTTCAAAGCTGTGCCTGAAGCGTACAGAGAAGGGATGCTGGCCTTAGGCGCAACAAGATGGCAAACCATAAAGATGGTAGTCCTCCCTGCAGCGAAGTCCGGAATCATAGCAGCGGTTATTCTTGGTATGGGACGAGCCATAGGAGAGACTATGGCAGTGATAATGGTAGCAGGCAACGCCACAAAGATCCCGGTTTCTCCCTTGGAGCCGGTAAGGACGCTCACAAGCAACATCGCCCTGGAAATGGGCTATGCCATAGGCGAACACAGAGAAGCGCTTTTCGCCACCGGCATAGTGCTCTTTATAATCATAGCGCTTCTAAATACCCTGGCGCGCATAGTCGCCCGGTCCGAAAAGGTATGAAAATGACCGACAGACGAATTACCCTTCTTTTTACCTGCATAACAGGTTTAACTATCCTGATCTTGGTGTTCATCATAGGTTTTATCATGGTGAAAGGGTTGCCTGGGCTTACTCTGTCATTTCTTCTGGAGTCGCCGAAGGAAATGGGCAGGACAGGAGGAATTTTCCCTGCAATAGTAGGGACTGTCCTCCTTACCGGAATGGCAGTGGTTATCGCAGCGCCGGTCGGAGTATTGACTGCAGTGTATCTGACTGAGTATACCCGCGATACATGGTTGCCTAAGATAGTTCGATTCGGCACTGAGAGCTTAGCAGGGATCCCCTCCATCATTTTCGGGCTATTTGGTTTTCTCTTCTTCGTAATATACATGGATCTGGGCTGGTCTGTTCTATCCGGCGCCTTGACCCTTTCTGCGATGATACTCCCAACCATTGTAAGGACGTCTGAAGAAGCCATTCGAGCGGTGCCGGACGCTTATCGCGAGGTAAGCTTTGCCCTGGGCTCAACCAGGTGGCAGACGGTAACAAGCGTAGTCCTGCCATCAGCGAAACCGGGAATTATGACAGGAGTAATGCTCGCTGTAGGGAGAGCAATTGGCGAGACAGCTGCTGTAATTTTCACTGCAGGATCATCGCTCAGGCTGCCCGGGACCCTCCTGGATTCCACAAGGACCCTCCCTGTCCATTTCTATATCCTTGCAAGGGAAGGCATATCCTTGGAGAATGCATATAGCACAGCTCTGGTGTTAATCCTCCTGATACTGGTGATTAACATAACAGCGTACGCCGTAATGAACCGGCTTGCCAATAAAGGGAGATAGAGCCTATTTGTGGAATAATCGAGGTGATACGGGAAACTATGTCTGAAACCGAAGCAGCTCAAGACAGAGCCTGTAAAATCTCTGCGCGCAATTTCAGCTTCTTCTATGGGGAACACTGCGCCCTAAGAGACATCAATCTTGAAATCAAGCGTAATCAGCTCTTGACAATTATGGGTCCGTCAGGGAGCGGCAAAACTACGTTCCTTCGCTCCTTAAACAGACTGGGCGACCTAATCCCGGGTACGCGGCACGAAGGTTCCCTGGAAATCGATGGAACAGATGTGTATAGCCCGGGAGTGGACGTAGCGGACCTACGTAGACGTGTAGGCATGGTTTTCGCCCTGCCTGTCGCACTTCCCATGAGCATATTCAATAATGTCGCCCACGGTCCGCGAATGCAAGGGATACGACATTCGAAGAAGCTTGAAAAGATTGTTGAGAAAGCTTTACGTGATGCCATTCTTTGGGATGAGGTAAAGGATAGACTGAGCGATCACGCATCACGTCTATCGGGCGGACAGTTGCAGAGGCTTTCCATCGCACGCGTACTGGCCTTGGAACCGGAGATCGTCCTCCTTGATGAACCCACATCCGGACTGGATCCGATTTCCACATTGAAAATTGAAGAGCTCCTCTGGGAATTGGTTGACCGCTACACAATTGTCCTTGTGACACATAACCCCCTCCAAGGCGCGCGTATTGACAGCGAGACAGCCTTTCTCTTAATGGGAGAACTTGTAGAAACCGGATCTGCCTATGACATTTTTACAAGGCCGAAGGACAAGAGGACGGAGGATTATGTTTCAGGGAAATTCGGATGATATATTGTTTAGGGTGGCCGGTGTTGACCTGTGTTGAATTCAAGAGGCTCGGCATTATCGGCGCATCCCGTCCAAACCCAATTATTGGGTAAATCATTTATGAAGACTGTGAACGGTATGTGAGGCTTATGGATCAAAAAGACTGCTATAAGATCAGAATTGAAGACCTGAACCTATACTTTGCCACTAACCATGTGCTAAAAGGCATTAATCTGGATATCCGAAAAAACTCCATTACAGCTCTAATCGGGCCTTCAGGATGCGGGAAATCAACATTGCTAAGGTGCATAAACAGGATGAATGACGTTATTGACGAGGTAAGAATTGTGGGGCGGATCTTCCTTGGACATGAGGACATCTATGCAGATGACACAGATGTTACGCACCTCCGTAAGAGGGTCGGAATGGTATTTCAAAGACCTGTGGCTTTCCCTCTTTCAATATACGAAAACGTGGCTTCAGCGCCCAGGGTCCATGGGGTCTCGCATAAAGAAACCCTTGACAATATAGTCACATCGAGCCTGACGAAAGTCGGTCTATGGGATGAAGTGGCTGATAAACTGCATAAGTCCGCGCTTAACCTGTCCCTCGGACAGCAGCAGCAGTTATGTGTCGCCAGGGTCATAGCCAGTGAACCTGAGGTGATCCTCCTGGATGAGCCGTGCTCCGCCTTGGATCCGATATCCACCATGAAGATTGAGGAGCTCATGAGACAACTGGCCGAAAACTATACTGTAGTAATAGTGACTCACAGTATGCAACAAGCTGCCAGAGCATCTGATTGCACCGTATTCATGCTTTCCGGGGAGATCATAGAGTCCGGCCCCACAGGGGAGATGTTCACATCCCCGAGGGACAGTCGAACTGAGAACTACATAACAGGAAGATTTCGTTAATCAGCAGTTGAAACACAGCGAAAATATGTGGATGCAAGCGACGCATAGGAGGGGTTAAAGATGGTAAAGCCTCGAAGGAGGTTTGAACAGGAATTAGTCGAACTCGAACAACTGATCCTACGTATGGGCGCCATTTCTGAAGATATGTTGAGCAGGATGATACAAGCGCTCAAAGAAAGGAATACAGAACTTGCGGAAGAGACTGTACGTATGGATGATCAGGTGGATGCGCTCAATCTTGAAATCGAGACTATATGCATAAAACTGATTGCGACACAGCAGCCTCAAGCCAGAGATCTGAGGAGGATAATAGCTGCTCTTAAAATCGCTGGAGACGTTGAAAGAGTCGCGGACTATGCAGTGGATATCTGCTTAGTAGGAAGAGAGCTTGCAGATAAACCCCTATTTAAACCCCTTGAAGATATCCCGAAAATGCAAGAGATAGTCAAGAGAATGCTCCATGAGACCTTGGACGCTTTTGTCACACGGGACTTGGATCTTGTCTATAAGATGATCGCTGATGACGAAGAAGTCGATACACTCTATGAAAACCTGTACGTTGAGTTAAAGGACTTTATGAAGCAAGACCCTTCCCTGGTGGATCAGGCAGTGCCGTTAATCCTCATTACACGTTATTTGGAACGCATAGCGGATCACATCACCAACATAGGAGAGCGCGTGTTTTATGTGGAAACCGGTGAACTTAAGGAGTTGCATGTATAGCGATAGCAGGGAAAACTCACAGTAAAAGAGCTCCCTTGTCCTTCTTTGCTGTGTACAGTCAAGGAGCCGCCGTGACTTTGGATAATTCCGTGGCTTACAGCAAGCCCTAAACCAATCCCGCTGCTACGAGTAGTAAAGAAAGGCATAAACACCTTCTTCAGGTCTTCTTCTTGAATTCCGCATCCTGTATCAGTGAAGCAAACCTTCACTTCTTCAGGTGTTCCGTTTTGCGGCTCAGAGGAGATATCGACTTTAAGCAGGCCTCCGTCAGGCATTGCCTGCATAGCGTTGATCGTAAGGTTTAAAAATACCTGCCGAATCTGAGCTTCATCAGCAAGGACAAAAAGCCTGTCTTCATGACCTGATACATCATTAAACTCAACTCTAACCCCTGTTTGTTCAGCCTGGGGTCTTTCTGCTTCCAGAACTCCTTGAACCACATATCCTATATCAGTAGGTTTTAGATTGAACTCTTGCCTGCGGGAAAATACAGTCAGATTCTTTATTATCGCAGAACATCTGGCCGCCTCTTGATCAAGTCCATAAGTGTGTGTAAAATCCCTCGGTTAGATGAACTCAGCGTATTGGGGTAACCTTACTTACTTTTTTTGCTTGTTGCTGTTGTTTTTTCCATTCATGGTATTCCGTCATGTCCAGGTATCTTTTGCC
>JAKPFY010000105.1 GCA_029551185.1 Bacillota bacterium | reverse complement strand
GGCAAAAGATACCTGGACATGACGGAATACCATGAATGGAAAAAACAACAGCAACAAGCAAAAAAAGTAAGTAAGGTTACCCCAATACGCTGAGTTCATCTAACCGAGGGATTTTACACACACTTATGGACTTGATCCTTGTCACCTATTACAAGCGAATAAGTAACAACAATGACGCAATAGGCAAATCTGATATCTGCTTAAACAGCGGACAAATCGCAGGTGTGCGTTGGCATGGAAATTGCAACTAATTAATGATAAGCAGTGTCAATCGGACATTCGGTTGATACCGGAGGATCGGTCGGCGCTGTGAGGTCAAAAAAAAGAAGGAAGGGATTGCAAACCATGGAGAAGCCGATGGATAGGAATTACAAACTGTTTATCGACGGGAAATGGGTTGACGGCAAGGAAGGGAAAACGTTCGACTCTTACTGCCCGGCCAACGGAGAGCTGCTCTCAACCTGCGTGGAAGCAGGCCGAGAGGACGTAGACCTTGCTGTTGAGGCTGCGTGGAAGGCGTTTGATTCATGGAAAGTAACCAGTCCCCCAGAGCGCTCAGAGATTCTTCTTGAGATCGCGGACCGAATCGATGCGAACGCGGAAAAGCTAGCTATGATTGAAACTATGGACAATGGAAAACCAATCAGGGAAAGCTTAACAATGGATGTTCCGTTGAGCTCAGATCACTTTCGGTACTTTGCGGGAGTTGTAAGAGCTGAAGAGGACAGTGCGGTTATGATCGACGACCAGACGCTCAGCATCATACTGCGGGAGCCAATTGGAGTTGTGGGCCAGATCATTCCGTGGAACTTCCCGTTCCTCATGGCTGCATGGAAGATTGCGCCGGCTTTGGCTGCAGGAGACACTGTAGTTATTAAGCCTTCATCTGTCACGCCACTTAGCATTCTCGAGTTCGCCAAGATCATACAGGACATTGTTCCGCCGGGAGTTGTCAACGTAGTCACAGGGCGAGGCTCGACAACAGGCCGGTATATGCTGGAGCACGAAGGTTTTCGCAAGTTGGCGTTTACGGGTTCCACTGAAGTTGGATACAAGATCGCCAGAGCAGCAGCTGACAAGCTTATTCCCGCCACGTTGGAGCTGGGAGGCAAGTCAGCTAATATCTTCTTCCCGGATGCTCCATGGGATAAGGCTATTGAGGGTGTCCAAATCGGAATCCTATTCAACCAGGGACAGGTGTGCTGCGCAGGCTCAAGGGTATTCGTACATGAAGACATCTATGACAAGTTCCTTGCAGAGTGCGTCGAGAAGTTCAATGCAATTAAGGTGGGCTTACCTTGGGAGAAAGATACTGTAATGGGATGTCAGATTAATGAGGCCCAGCTTGAAAAGATCCTGAACTATATAGAGATCGGAAAGAAAGAGGGCGCCAAGGTTGCCTGTGGCGGCACTCGCATTACCGAAGGAGAGTTGGGCAAGGGCGTCTTCATGAGACCGACGATTCTTGCAGATGTCACCAACGACATGAGAGTGGCACAGGAAGAGATCTTTGGCCCTGTGGTTTGCTTCATCAAGTTCAAGGATGAGGACGAGGTCATAAAGATGGCCAATGACAGTGAGTACGGCCTTGGAGGCGCAGTATGGACCCGAGATATCAATAGGGCTCTCAGGGTCGCCAGGGGCGTTGAGACTGGACGCATGTGGATAAACAACTACAATAACATTCCTGCAAACGCGCCATTTGGCGGGTATAAGAAGTCCGGTATCGGACGTGAGACACACAGGATGATGTTGGATCATTACACCCAGAAAAAGAACATCATGATCCATATATCTGAGGCGAAGATGGGAATGTACTAATTGGAGCCCTTCAGACATTCAGTTTTATCCAAAAAAGCGTGATCTGCCTCTTAATGGATAAAACCACCATATGATTTCGACTACGCTGTCTTCTTTTCGATTCCCATACCCCTGATCGGGGATCGAAAAGAAGACTTTTTTCAAGACTCTCTGAGATAGCAAGAAATCATCCACATGTTTTGGAAATTAATCCGAGAGACGTGGCAGAACTTTAGCCAATATAGAGGACTTGGGCAGCAGAATTGAGGTAGCCACAGATTGACGGTTGGAGCGAGATAGTTGCGGACTGAGTAAAGTTAATGTGGGTACAGTACCGAGTACTGTACGGGGGAGCCGTGGGAGTGACCCAAAGAAGCACTTGGGAAAAGAAGGACGGAGAGCCTTCACCCTCGAAGAGTTAGTGTGATGAATAAACTCAAAAGGGG
>JAKPFY010000194.1 GCA_029551185.1 Bacillota bacterium | reverse complement strand
CACTGGGCGTAAGGCTGACCCGTATAACCTGAAATATCGGATATATAACAAAGACAATAAGGAGCGCCGAAACCACTAAGATAGTGGTCAACAATACTGGATTCCGGCATACCATTGCCAATTCATGTTTAGCTTCTATCCACCGAATAGATCTCTTTGACTTATTCTCGTCCATAAGTCGCCGGCCCTATGCGAGCTCCCACAAGACAGAGCGATTAGGCCACTCCTTTCCTAGGAATTAGTTAAGACCGAAAACCCGAAATGACTGTCCTACATAAAGATTCGGGGCGCAGGGAAAAGCGCCAGGCTCTTCCCTGCGCAAGTTTAGTAACACCGGCCCGTCCGATTCTTTATCACGTGTTACCTACCGATAGATTTCGTTCTGCCAGCGCTCTATCAGTCGATCTTTATTCTCAGCAGCCCAAAGGTCATCCTGATCTATCGTGTTTACCTGCGATATAGGAATAGCACCCTTCATAAGAGGAACTTCAACGAAAGGCACAACACACTCGGCCGCATAGATTTTTGCTGCTCGTTCAGTCAAAGCCCAGTCGAAAAGCCCTTTAGCAAGCTCCGGGTTTGGACCGCCTTTTACCAGTGATATTGAGGCAACTTCAAACCCTGTTCCTTCCGACGGGAAGGTAATTACAAGTGGATACCCTTCACTTATCAGCTTGACCTGGTCATGAGCATATCCTATACCTACCGGAATCTCACCGATGGCAGCATTTTTGCCTGGAGCAGAACCTGACTTTGTGTACTGGGAAATATTCTTGTGAAGATCCCTCAGGTACTCAAAGGCTTTCTCCTCCCCCCAAAGTTGCACAACGGTTGCTATGACATTATACGCTGTGCCTGATGAGGCCGGGTTAGCCATCTGGATATGCCCTTTGAATTCCGGCTTCAAGAGATCCGCCCAGGATGTGGGGGCTTCAAGCCCAAGCTCCTCCAGGCGATTGATATTGGATACAAAACACAAACCGCCTGCATATATCCCTGTCCAATATCCATCTTTGTCCTTAAATTTATTAGGGATATTCTTAGCGTTCGGTGACACGTAAGGGGTAGTAAGGCCCTTAAGCTTCGCTTCTATATGGCCGAGACCCACGCCTCCATACCATATATCAACCTGTGGGTTTTTCCTCTCAGCCTCCATCCTTGCCACTGCTTCTCCGGTGGACAGGCGAACCCATTCCACCTTAATACCGGTGTCCTTCTCATATGCTTCAAATACGGCACGGGCCAACGGTTCATCAAGAGTAGTGTACGCAAGAATCTTGCCTGTAGCAGCAAACAAAGGGACTGTTAAAGACAACATAAGTATACTTGCAACCAGGAAGATAAGTATTGATTTACACCGCTTCATCTTATCTTATACCTCCTATGATAGAGTCTTTGGACAAGCAAAATGCCTGTCAGTTGATGTGATGTGCGTAGCCCCGCGATTCTGAACTGTCTCGCTTTCTGAGGTATGCTTATGCCTCACCTCCCGACGTCCCCGACACGATGCATAGGAAACTGAATGATCTTGCCGGAATCAATAGCATGTCCAGCCTGCCTATCACCATCAAGGTCTAGGTCTTTGCCAAGGCCTTGCGAAGACTCATACTCATCTACTTGCACCAGACCCACTGCTACAAGCCGGTAAATATGTGGATATATCTCATAGACATCCTTATCCTTAAGCCTGCTGATTTCGCGGATACTCCGGATTCCGTCTACGTAGGAGAGGATTTCCTTCTCTTCGTCATCCAAAAGATGTTCCAGGGTATCATTGGGATCTAGTAAACCTCCGATCCTGTCGTTCCATCTTGAAGAAAGCGGTACCAGATCAGGACTGTGAATTACATGTTTGAAGATGGCTATGTCATTTACTTGACGAGCACCTTCCAGTATTAGTTCAGGCCAGTCCGTATTAATGGTAGTTCTCGTCGGAGCCAAGCTCGGACTGAACTTAAATACACCTTCACGCCACTTAAAAAACTCATATAATGCGTTCTTTCCGCTCTTATCCTGGAATGCTGCATCGACAACTTCGCCGTCTTGGAAGTATACAACTCCTACCTCCCCGGATTTTTCCAGGACCAACCCACCTGTGCGCCTCCCGGTTCTGGTCAGAGAAAGAACAGCAGGAAACCCAAAGAGATGCAAATCTCCTTCAAAACTCATAGCGCGCCGGGCTACACTGCTCAAAAACTGTCTGAGACCGACTCTCATCCCTTCCAGTGTAATCGCAAGAAAACCTATTTCATCGGAGCTAGGCACATTGATGGGAGTATCAAGATCCCCTTCGGACAGGAGGCGGGCATGATCTACCAGATTCCTAATGGGAGTGAGTATTGCCTTGGACAGCACACTTGCCATGAGAAGGCCCAGGCCACAGGATACTACGGCTATACCTAGAATAGACAAACGCGCTGAAGCTATCGCCTCGTGAAATCTGTTAAGGGAACATACCACCCGCACATGACCCCAAGTTCGAGAGTAAGCGATTATCGGAGACGTAACTTCAACGACCTTACCTATTAAGTCATCCGGAGACTCTTTTGTGCGGTCATTGCCTTGCCAAACCGCATCTACCCTCGGTACGCCTTCCTCATCCAGGACCTCAATAAGGACGATATCCTCATTGGAGGCTAAGATGTCAGTAAGGACAGGCCTTAGGGATGAATAGTTGTCCATGATCACAGGTTCAATGCTATAATCAGCAATCATTCCCGCTATAAGACTGCCGGTTTCTTTTACCTGTTGTTTATATTCGTGCGCGGTTCGCTTCAACGCGACATAGGACATGCCGGAGACGACTACGAGGATTACCAGGAAAATCGCGCTGCTTATCTTAAGGTATATAGGGAACCTGAAACGACGGTTCACCTCACTCACCTCCTGCCGCACCCGTAGCGGATATCCACTCTTCCAGCAAATCATCCTTGTGAACGGCAGCCCATGTCACGTCGTATTCAATAACGTTTATTTTGCTAAATGGGACTGCACCTAGGGGTATAGCTGCTAATCTATTTGTAGGCAGCCGGAATTCTCCCATAGCTGCATATAGATTCTGGCCTTCAGCGCTCAACATAAAGTCTACGAATCGTTTGGCTTCATCCAGCTTTTTTGTGCCCTTTACGATAGCAATACCGCCGATTTCAAATCCTGTGCCTTCTTTTGGAAATACAAGGTCAATATCGTATCCCTGTTGCCTGAAGGCAAGGACATCATGGGAAAACAGAATCCCTACGGCTATTTGGCCGAGACCCACTAACTTGCCTGGCATAGCCCCGCTTCTTGTATAATCCAGGATGTTTGAGTCCAGGGCTAAAAGATACTCAATTGCTTGATCTTTACCCATCATCTGTGCGAGAGTCGCCAGTATGGTATAACCTGTCCCTGATGACACAGGGTTTGCCATGCTTATCTCGCCACGGAGTTCAGGTGACAAAAGGTCTTTCCAACATGTCGGCGTAGAGAGCCCAAGCGCTCTAAGGCGCTTAGGATTCACGGCAAATCCAATACTGCCTAAGTAAACCCCGCTCCAATATCCATCGCTATCCATATGATCTCGGGCAATATTTGCCCGCTCCGGAGACATGTACTTTTCGAACAATCCCTCTCTGGCGCCTATCACATACGCGTCGGCAGGTCCGCCAAAAAGGACGTCTATAGTAGTATCAAAAGCGTTATCCCGCTCGAACTTCAGGAAGCTGAGCATAACTCCTGTGGATTGCCTCACAACTTCCACCTTTATTCCGGTGCGATTCTCAAATGCGCGGGCATAGACCATAGCCTCAGGCTCCATGAGTGCAGTACGCACCACCAAGGAGCGTTGATTTGTCCCGGTGACATGCTGCCCCAAACAAGATGCCAATATCAGAAGGATAAGGCATATCCGAGAAATCTTGAGTATTCTTTTCAGGTGTCGGCTACCATTCATACGCAAGTCTCCCGTCTCCCTATTGAAGCTGAGTATCGTCATGTGTACTACCGGTGTTCCACAGCTGAATCAGGCCCAGGAACTCTCCGGCTTGAGGCGAATAACAGCTATCCATTCATCCTCCCTGGGATCTATATCAAGTGTCAGCCCGGAAAGAGGTATGCCTATCAGACTCTCCAACCGGTAACCAAGCACTGACTTCAGGCCTTCCATTTCTTTCACCCACAGCTGCTTGATAAGGACTCTGCCCTCATGTGTGGACGCAAGTTGCCTTTCTGCAGGGCTGAGCATACCTCTGGCTCTGACAACGGCAATATCTTTAACCAGATATACTCTTATGTGCTTTGAAGACCTTCCCATATATTCTTGCTCAAAACGCTTGATTGCGTCTGCAATAGACACCTCTTGTGCGCTTTCTCCGTAATGTCCGTATCCATTCATATTATCCGGAGCCATCGAGCCTTCAACCATTTCCGGTATTCCCCCTTTCTGTCTGCTTGCCCAGGATTCAATAGGGCGCAATAAATCAAAACAAAAAGCCACCGCAAAAGACATCCTTATTGAGACATCTTTCACGGTGGCATACCCTTCAGCTTGCCTTCGCCAATCCTTTACGGCAACTGCTTTCTGACTTGTCTTCCACCGAACTACAGGCGCGTTGCGCCTAGTTTATGATATTTATGTTATTTCAATTTTAAGTTTAACACGTATCGACATATCTGTCAATAAACTCCTTTAATCTTTCGGCAACTACCGGATCCTGTCGGGGATCCTTATAGATAGTACCATGAGGCTCGGATGCAGCCTGACAAGTTCCGAAGAGCACCCTTATATCCTCAGCAAATGTCTCTTCCGTCGACTCAAACCAGCCTCTGGAATTTACATCACCTGTATCAGTCCACTTGGGAATACCTCGGATTCTCATGTACTCATCCCATCCCGTTGGATTCTCTTCATACGCAGTCCCCAGGAAAGTCATATGAATATGATGTCCAAGCTCATGCGCCACGGTGAAAGCGATCTGGTTTTCCATGACGTTACAGTTAAGAAGCGGTGAGCCAAGAAGCATGTAGCCCTTGGAACCGAGCCCGCTTATCTCACCCATGGAAAACGGTAGAATATAGACTTTATAATCACGAAAAACCTCGGGAGGAAGAGGCATTCCAGCAAGCGTCTCCACTACCTCCTCTATTTTCGGCGCCTTACCGGATGCAGGTTCGTAAAGAGGGGTCCCGTCCGGGAGCTCATTGATATTAACTCTCTCCACAAACGATAGGTCTTGATGAGAAGCCAAGAGGTTTTTTCGAATACTGACCGCCTTATGGAGTACATGAAGCCAGCCTGTGGCATCTGTATCATATACATGGAAGCCTAACTCGGGACTGGAGTAACTAGGATGATCCTGGAGACGGTTGATTTCATGTTCCATGAACCGGATTTCTCTCATTAATCTTATGGTAACTCCAAACCCGGACAGTCCATGAGTTCTCCTACTATTATCTTGTACAAGGCCGGTCAGATAGCATATATCACTCTCGAACCACCGAATGAACCCATCCCCTTCAGCGATCTCCATGTCATGTGAAGGCTTGTGGCAGCCAGGCATGATTTCCTCTGTAAGAGCGTAGCCTGACGTCAATCCACCTAAACAGATGAGAATTATAATGACAGGCACAGCTACCATAAGCTTTGGATTTGAAAATCTATGGCCTGAGACGGTTTCTATTCCCGAATGCCACCTTGGAATCACCTATCGTTTCCTCCCACGCAATTTCGCATATATGCAGTGTATCGGCTTTAACTATGAAGGATAACACAGATGAGCACATTATGTAAACTTTAGACGCACATGCCCCATCCTTCCGCAAATTTGCGGAGCTCATATCGCGCCTTCCCTTACACGCCTTCGTAGCTTTTTGAGTTAATTCATCAGGCGCTATACTCTATAGTCTTATGGCTCTTTCAGCATGAGAGCTGCTGACTCAGTCTCCCATGCGCTCGTGACAATTATTGGCAAATTGGATATTGTGTGCAGCATGACTGAGTATGTAACGTAGAGAGGGAATTCTCAGTGATAAAAGAGTCTCGACGTTTTATCGCTGGAGGAACGCCTGGAATCCTTAAAAGACGACGTCTATGACGTTTGCAGAGCTTCAGGTGTATACGCTACAGAAGATTATAAGCAGTTGACTGTTTAAGCCAACAACATACATCAAATACCCCTTGATTATTCTTCGCATTATCGATTGCCTCCTGGCAGATACTAATTGTCGAGGAGGTGATTTTGTGGACGACGAGATGTCCCCAAATGACCGGTCCGGTGATGTAAGTGGTAGTCCAGAGGATCGTGACCGAGGCGGAAAAACGAAAGGCAGACAAGTTAACACCAGCGCATGGTTGATCGGGGCATTAGTTGTGATAATCGCTGTATTCGCCGGGCTTCGCTTCACCAAAGTCCCGGCGCCACCAAGTCCTGCCCCTACAAGGCCGGCGCCTACAGTTCCTGCGCCTACACCCACAACTCCTGCACCGAGCACTGCAGACCTCGACCGCAGCATAACAAAGGTTGAGGATGCTGTGACAAGGAAGGACTGGACTGCTGCAAGCAGAGAGCTATCAGTGCTTCGAACTACCTGGGAAGGCCTTCGGGGCCGGATAACCAGCGAAGATACAGCAAAAGATACCTCGATGTTTGAAGCGTCCTTGAGGAAGCTAGAGGAAAATATCAGAGAAAAGAATGAAACAGGGGCAAAGGACGACATCCGAGAACTCAAAACCATAGCCAAAAAATTTAAGTTAGCTCCAACCAGCGGTCCGACCTCCGGCTGAAAAGAGATAGAAAGGGGGGAGAAACCTTCCCCCTCTTCAATTATCCCTTGATTACACCAATTGGACGCATACGCGCGACCCTAAGGGAAATACCTGCTTCGTGACAAACCCGAACTACCTCATTCACATCTTTATATGCCTCCGGTGCCTCCTCTGCCAACACTCCCCGGTTGGCAGCTTTAACAATAATCCCTCTATCCCTTAACTCAGACTGCATAGCTATTCCACTCACAACCTTTTTAGCTGCACTCCTACTAAGGAGTCTCCCTGCTCCATGGCAAGTCGAACCAAATGTCTCATGAAGCGCCTTCTCTGTCCCTACAAGAAGATAGGATGCCCTGCCCATATCTCCCGGAACCAACACGGGTTGACCAATATCACTGTATTCTTTGGGAATATCCGGATGGCCGGGAGGGAAGGCTCTGGTCGCTCCTTTTCTGTGCACACAAACACGAAGATTCTTTCCGTCTACCGTGTGCTCTTCGATTTTGGCAATATTATGGGCTACATCGTAAATGAGGTCCATTCCAAGATCTTCAGGACATCGTCTGAATACCTTTCCAAAGGTTTGACGCGTCCAATGTGTTATTACTTGCCTGTTGGCCCATGCGTAATTAGCAGCTGCAGCCATGGCCGCAAAATAGTCTTGTCCTTCCGGAGAGGCAAGTGGAGCACAAGCTAATTGCCTGTCGGGAATGTCAATGTTATATTGTCTTGTCGCACGCTCCATGACTTTTAAGTAGTCTGTACATACCTGATGACCCAATCCCCTGGAGCCTGAGTGAATCATGACAACTACTTGGCCTTTCGATATTCCGAGCCTATCCGCGATATGCTTTTCAAATATCTCTTCAATGACCTGGATTTCAAGAAAATGATTTCCTGATCCTAATGTCCCCAGCTGTGGCATACCTCGCTTATAGGCCCTGTCGCTGACCTTATCCGCCAAGGCTTCTTTCATGCAGCCCTGTTCCTCTGTCTTGTCTGGATCCTCTTTCCAACCATAACCTTTTTCCACAGCCCATCCTGCGCCTTTTTCAAGGACTTCCACAATTTCGTCTTTTCCGAGTTTGAGAGCACCTTTAGAGCCTACTCCTGATGGAATATCAAGAAAAAGTTGACTTACCAGCTTCTCGAGCTGAGGGCGGACGTCCTCTTCAGAAAGATTCGTCCTGAGGAGTCTGACTCCGCAGTTGATATCGAAACCAACTCCACCCGGGGAGATTACTCCATCATCTACGCGAGTCGCGCCCACACCCCCTATAGCAAAACCATATCCCCAGTGAATATCCGGCATGGCAAGGGATGCGCCTACTATTCCCGGAAGATGAGCCGCGTTTGCCACTTGTTCAGGAGCTTGATCTTCACGTATGACGTCAAGATGATCCTCGTCCACATAGATCAGCCCCGGCACCATCATACCGGGTTTGTACGTTTCGGGAATTCTCCATCTGAACCGGTCGACTCTTTCAAGAGGTCCTTCCCACTTGCTGCTCATAGTATGACACCCCCTAATGTCAGTCAGGCATGGACTCCTGTGACAAGCAGTATTGGAATCTTAACCACATGAAAGGTTTGCAGGCAATGGATGTGGAAGAAGGAAAAGATTTAAGGTCAAAAGTAGATTCTTATATATCCAGTATTACTTGAGCGAACCATTTAGCCTCATGGTCTTCGTCGCTTCCCGGCTGATTCAGGCGTTCAACCCTCAGCATGTGATAAGTGACACCTTTGATTTCCAGAACTAATTGGTGTGTTTCCGGCCGGAACGTCTCTCCGCTGAGTACCGCGGAAATTGAATACTCACCGGGGTCAGCGGAAGAATCTTCAGGTTCTCGGATTTTTATGCTTAGAACAGCTCCCGGCAAAAAGCCTTCTGAATAAATCTGAAATAATAACTCTGATAGCCATGCCACCATGAGGCTCTCCGGATCATAGCCTTTAGCTTCTACAAGTCTTTCTTCCTGATGAGAAATACAAGATTCAGGAGACAGAATAAGCTTGACCATCCCTTGGGCCATAAGACTGAAGGCCTCCTCCAGGGTATCACCGAAGGCGCGAAGGCCTATATCTGCAGTGTGCTCCAGCACTTCGTATCCGGACGACACGCTGACTCAGCCTCCGTCTCTGGTTACAACCTGCGCTATGGAAACCACCTGATCTTCAGGTTCAAGTCTCATTACACGAACACCCTGCGCGTCTCTACCTTGCTGAGGAATGTCAGCGACATCCATTCTGATAATAATTCCCTCGGCAGATATACACATGAGTTCATCGTCACTGTCAAGAACCTTAACAGCCACTGCATGGCCGCTTTTGCTCGTGAGTCTGATAGTCCTAACGCCTTTCCTGGCCCGAGAGTAGGTACGGTATTGATCTAAGGGAG
>JAKPFY010000103.1 GCA_029551185.1 Bacillota bacterium | reverse complement strand
ACGTCCTTAGGGTATTGGGATGGGGCCCGGCGCTCGTTGTTCTAGGTTGTGATCTTGCTAAAGGCGCCCTAAGTGTGTATTTGGGTATCCTGGCTTACGGGACGCATGGCGTTGCATTGTGTGGGATGGCAGCTGCAATAGGTAGTGCATACTCGGTATTCTTGAGATTTAGGGGCGGGAAAGGCATCGGAGTCGGAAGCGGAATCGTAATTGCTGCCATGCCTATGGTTGCGGCAGTCTTAGCGCCGGTTTGGCTGGTCGTGGTATTGCTTACAAGGTATGTATCTCTTGGGTCGGTTATTGTGGCAGGCCTTGCCCCTGTTGCTGCCTATGGGCTACACTACCCCACTGAATACGTGGTCCTTGCCGCCGGTGCAGGTGGATTAGCTATAATAAAACACCATTCAAATATCAAGAGACTTATATCCGGCACAGAACGAAAGTTAGGAGAGAAAGCTGAGTGAGACTGGGAATTATCGGCGCAGGAGGCTGGGGAACAGCCCTGGCTGTGTTGTTGGCTCAGGAAGGCTATACTGTGGACTTGTGGGTTCGGGAACAAGAAGTAGCTGATGAAATAAGGACATTCCGTACAAATAGCACGTTTTTGGAAGGCGTCTTCATGCCGGAGACAGTCCTCGCTACTTGTGACATGGAAAAAGTCATCCGGATGAACCGGATTCTCCTGATACCGGTACCTGCTCAACACATGCGGAGTGTGATTCGGAAGGCCCGGCCGTATCTTTCAGAAGAACATGTTCTAATTCATGCAGCCAAAGGTATTGAAGAAGGAACTTTGATGCGAATGTCAGAAGTAATAACACAAGAACTCCCTTGTGAACTTGCCGCTAACATAGGTGTTATTTCAGGTCCGAGCCATGCGGAAGAAGTCGCTCGCAGAGTTCCCACTGCAATTGTTGCTGCATCTTCTAATATTGCTGTTGCCAAGTTGGCTCAAGAGGCCCTGATGTGTTCGGCTCTCCGGGTTTATACCAGCAGCGATATCATCGGGGTGGAGCTAGGTGGCGCCCTAAAGAACGTAATTGCTTTAGGCACCGGGGTTTCTGACGGGCTCGGATTCGGCGATAATACGCGCGCTGCACTTATGACCAGGGGTATTGCGGAGATTACAAGGCTGGGCGCAGCTCTCGGAGCTAGTCCCATGACCTTTGCAGGCCTTTCAGGGATGGGTGATATAGTTGTCACGTGTACGAGCATGTTATCGAGGAACAGGAGAGCAGGAATGGCAATAGGCAGAGGCAAGAGCCTTGATGAGATCATAGGTTCCACAAATATGGTGGTGGAGGGTATTACCACTACCAAGACTGCAGTGGCTTTGTCGAAACGTTTCAATGTGGAGATGCCTATTGCCTCCAAATTGTACAGTGTCCTCTTTGAAGGGGCGGATCCTAAGAAGGCTGTGGAAGACTTGATGCTCAGAACGCCTGTTCCGGAAACCGGACTCAGATTTGAATATATTAAGGATTAGTGAAACCTGCGGCCGGACTCAGTGTAAAAACATGATACTATAGGGAGGGAGCTGGAATTATAGGCGTGTCAAGATACGTCTTTCCAGCGGAGAGAATATGGAATCCAGTGGAATGAATTGGCCTATCCTGCTAGGAACGATAGCAGTCGGAGCAGTGTCTGCTTGGTTGATTTTTCGGGATGCCCGCGGTCGGGATTACAACCCCGTGATTTGGGCGGTAGCCTGTGTTTTCTCAGCCCTGACAGTAGGCGTTTTCGGGACATTGCTTGTGGTAGCTGCATATTTTTTCATACGCCCTCGTGGAAAGCTTCTCATATGTCCCCACTGTTCCAAGAAGTACATCCATAACCTGGCCTTTTGCCCCCATTGTGGAAAGCCTGTAAAGAAAGAATGCTTGAAGTGCCATGATCTCATGGAACTTGACGCCGAAGTGTGCCCTCATTGTGGAATGAGGAGTGCCTAGATATAACATAAAAAGATTGGTTGACCGACACTAAGGCGGGAGGAATAGATCCGTCGGTGTCGAACAGTTAACGTGCTATCGCCGGGCTGTACTTAAGAGCGCGGCGCATCGTCCCCTTTACGGTGATTCTCGGGTAGCGGAATGCGCTATGAAACCAGGTTGCTGCCAGGGGATGGGGGGATTTTGTATGGTCGATGGTATCGACAAGATTGATATCCTAATTCATCAGCTATCTCAACTTGAAGGAGATTTATCCAAGCTTGACAGTGATACGCAGGAACTGACCAGGGCTGAAGTTCTGAGCGTAAGGGCGGAAATTGTAGATCTCTTAATACAGGCGCTTGAGGAAGGGGATGTTTTCGCAAGGCGTGGAGCAGCCTATGGCCTTAGCAAACTACCTGATAAGAAAGCTGTATGCGTTTTGATTCGTGCCCTCGA
>JAKPFY010000181.1 GCA_029551185.1 Bacillota bacterium | reverse complement strand
CTGACCCATTGTGTTAAGGTTAATGACTTCGTACGGAGAGTGGGAGTATCTCCTCGGAACTGTTATAGAAACACACTTTATGTCAGACCACTCATCGTACACCCCTGCAGCGTCTGTAAACAGACCAAATCGTACATCAAGGCTATAGGGGATACCGGCCGCATCGGCTGACTCCCTTAAACCGGCTACCAGCTCTCTGTCAGCGAAGAACATCAACATGCCCCTTCCGGGTTTCACTGACTCAAATCTTCTAATGACAGGCCCGGTATCCGGTGGAACCCCTACACCCGGCCCTGCTTCGGGATCAGCGCCATATCCTGTGTCAATGGAAATAGCCCACTTTGGATAGACGGTTTTTGCCAGGTGCCTTGCTCCCCTACATCCCACTTCCTCCTGAACTGTAAAAGCAAAGACAACGCTGACGTCGAGTTCAACTTCAGCCAACTGCCGTGCAGTCTCAAGCAGAATGGCACATCCTTGTCGATTGTCAACAGCTCTTGATGCAAGCAGCGTTTCCTCGTCATCCAACCACCGTGGAATTGTGTCAAATACTATAGGATCCCCTGGTTCCACCTGGGCACAACGTGGCCCTGCATCAATCCAGAGACTGTTTAGACTTTGACCCAAGTGAGTGCTGGGTGAACGGACTACACCTGGAACAGGCCCTTTCCCGGTGAGAATCACCACAGGTTGGCCTGCGGTCACAGCTGAGTTTATGTCCACCACAAAATCAAACCACACAAATCCGTCTCTCACATCCGTGGTAACCATGCTTATTTCATCCATATGAGCCATTAAGGCGAGAATCGGCGCTCCCTCCGGACCTTCCTTGGTAGCCAGTAAGTTACCCATCCCGTCCGTTTCCACTGTAGATACAAGCGATTGGATTTTGTTACGGATTGCATCTGCCACCGGTTGTTCAAAACCGGAAGGGCCCGGGATCCTCACAAGTTCGAGAAAGTCATGACGGAGATCTGCAATACCCATTTGCTCCCACCTCCGTATTGCATCAGTCTCATACCCATTTCCACTCAGAACGAGTTATCTGCCATCATGTCTTACTCTGTGTCAAACGCTACGATTCTGCATATGGAGGATTCCCCGCCGACGAAGCGCCATGGGAAGCAACCGATAATCATTCTCCTGTTCAGGATCTTATCTATGTCGCCTGCGACATTTTCCGCATGGATAATGTCATGAGGAAACAACAACGTATGCATTATCTGGTAATCCTCCGGAGGGAAGAAGTCATCAAGGCCTTTTCCGTATTTGTTCTTAAGATGGAGGTCAGCCTCTTTTGCTTGTGCAGGCATCCACTCACGGATCTTGGTGTTCATTGGGTGGTCTGCGGATCCGCAGTCCACAGCAAGCCACTTCAGGTTCATTTCCTTACACCATTCCGCAAACTCTCTGGCAGGCCCGGGATGTTTTATCATGTACCTGACTTCGTCAGCTTCCGGCATATCCCAAGCATATCGATGATAGCCTGTATTAATAATAAGAATGTCGCCTTCCTTGACTTCGACTCTGTCTGTGATGTCGCCTGACGTATAGATCCCGTAATCTTCAGCGATATCGCTAAGGTCTACGATTACTCCCGGCCCCACAAGGTAGTCTAAGGACAAGCTGGCAATATCCCTGCCGTGAGTACAGAAGTGCAATGGGCCGTCAAGATGGGTTCCTACGTGATTAGACGTGGTAATAAGTTGGCCGTTCGCACCGTTGGGGCTTAGTCTCTTGAAAAACTTGATCTGAAGCGGTTCATAAGTCGGCCATGGCGGAGTGAGATGGCTCAGCGGTTGCGTAAGGTCATACATTTTCACCTTATTCCAGAACTCAATCATTCTGCCTCATCCTCCTTAAAAGAACTCTGTTCAAGTTTTATGACCTGTTGGCGTGCTTTTTCCCGAAGGCAGTAATCGCCTTCTCGAAACATTCCCAAGGTGGATTTACAAGACCTGCCCCTACTTGCCCTACACCTGGATCTTTATGGGCAATTCCAGTATTTATCTGGGGTAATATACCTGTTTCCACTACCTTTCTAATGTCTATCCCAGTCGGTGTTCCCCTGAAGTTCAGAATAGGTATGTTAAAATGCTTGCTTTCGGCAATTGTTATGTTGTACATCTTCTCAGAGAATCTGACAGCGTCTTCCGGAACACCCCCGACAAACTGAACAATGGGGATCGCAGCTGCCATGGCAAAGCCACCGAGACCTGCAGTTTCCGTTATTGCTGAATCACCGATATCAGGGTTTGCGTCCTCTTCTGAACGCCCGGGGAAGTAGAGACCCTTGACTATCTGAGCAGGACCTGTAAACCACTGATCCCCCAATCCGCTGACTTTGATTCCGAACTCCGTGCCGTTTCTGGCCATTACCGTCACAATGGAACTCTTAGGAATACCATGAGCCGCCTCAAGCATTGCCTTAGCTGCAGGCATGGAAAGATTGAGGAAGAAATGGTCGTTGGAATTCATAAATTCCAGACACTTTCTGATATCAGCCTGTGGATAATCCACCTCTATGAGGTAAGGGACCAAAGCCCTTATGAGGAGGGACGTCCCCGCTCTGTTCCGGTTATGCACTTCATCCCCCATGTGCAGTGCTTGGGCTATCATGGATGTAAGGTCTATACCTCCTGAAAGCTCGATTGCCTCTTTCAAAACAGGTGCGAGAACCTTCTCCATCCATCTGAGTCTGTCCAGCACTTCATCGTTGTAGGCCCCATATCGGAGAACTTTACCGAGACCTTCATTGAGTGTGCAGTACGACCGGTTTCCATGAGTCTTATTTTCCACAATAAACACAGGCATTCTTGGTGAAACCACCCCAGCCATCGGTCCTACGGCCGAATGTTCGTGACACGGCGAATAAGCGATATCGCCCGTTGAGGCCAATTCTTCAGCTTTTTCAGGTGAATCTGCCCATCCTTCATACAAGATTGCGCCTATCACAGCGCCGCGCAGAGGCCCCGACATTCTCTCCCACGTAATCGGAGGGCCGGCATGAAGCAGCATTCGGTCACCAAATCCGGGAATTGTCTCCTTGGCAACACCGATACCTATGAGAACAGGTTGAGCTGATCTGAATCTTTCAATTGCTGTTTGGTTAGCCTCATCGATATCATCCCTACCATGCAGCTTATCGAGAATATCAATGAGTTCGACTTTTCCGTGGGCGGGAGGTTGCCATTTTACTTCATACACTCCGGCGCCTTGCTCCTGCATAGACTCGGCAAAGACACCGGTACCCACATTAATCACTCCCCCCTTAGGGGGCCAATTCCTTATCTTCAGCATGGTCTTTTCCCTCCCTGCGCCTTGATAATTCGGGCCACCAAGTCTCCGGCAGCACGATTCGAGCAAAGGACTATCGCTCCTGCATCCCGCAGGATAGCTTCCTGTTCCTCTAATCCCTGGGGATCTCCTGTAGTACCCACTAAGACGGCAATCTGCACCAGCCCTTGCCCCATATCCTTTCGAATCCTCAGAGCTTCCTTCATAGCCTCAGCCATTACACCGGCAGGGTTGTTGTGACACCCATAACCTAATATCACATCAAACAGTAAGATCCCCACATCATTACTACGGGCTTCAGCCAGGTACCGAGGAACTCTCATACCAGGCTCGAGCATGGGATGAGGTTTTCCTCGGGTAAAGTAGTCATCTCCCATATCAATACACGCGTTAGCACAACTCTCTTCGGGATCTTCAAGCAAAAGCCGTCGGTCCCATGGTACATTCGAATATATATCAATACCCATCCTTGAAAGGATGGTCATTGTCTCTTGGCATAAGGTCCCACCACAATACAGTCCTCTGAAGAATCCTCCGCCATCGCCCCTTGCCGCGATTGGCGAGGCCATCTCTGAAAGCTCATCATCGGAATAGAGCCTTCCTTTGGAATCCCCGCCTGCCAACTGATTAGCTATAATTGCCGCCTCCTCCAAATCGCCGGC
>JAKPFY010000101.1 GCA_029551185.1 Bacillota bacterium | reverse complement strand
AAAGCCAGATGAGCGTATTTCGCAGAAGAAATATTGGCATCATATACCAGTTCTTTAACTTGATCCCCAACATCAATGTGCGCAAGAACATATGTCTGCCCTTGCTCTTGGACGAGCGAGTGCCGGATGAAGATTATTATCAGGAAGTCATCCAAACGCTCGGCATCGCCGATAAGCAAAGGCGCTTTCCCAATGAGCTTTCAGGGGGCGAACAGCAACGCGTGGCCATCGCAAGGAGCCTTATCAGCCGTCCTGCTGTCATTTTGGCTGACGAACCTACTGGGAATCTTGACCGACGAAACACGAAAGAGATTGTTTCCCTCTTCAAACTCGTTAACAGGAGCTTCAAAGCCACCATTATTCTCATAACCCATGACGAGAAGGTCGCTCTCGCCTGCGAGAAAGTCTGCACCATGGTTGATGGTCGGCTCTATGAGGGGGACGTGAGATGAGCATTATCAGAGAACTGGCACGCGATTCTGTTAAGACAGATAGGAAGGCTTCATTCGCTGTTAGCGTATCTATTTTCATCGCTGTTGTACTGGTCGGCTTTTTCCTGATCATCTTCAGCCTAATCGACTATGGTCAAGTGGAATACATGACGGAGACCACGGGAGGCTACTCAGCCATGCTCCTTGCCATAAGTCCTGAAGACATGGCAGAGCTTAAAGCAGATCACCGAGTAAGATCCCTGGCGGTAATTGAAAGAGAAGAACTGAAAGATGCAAGTTTGAAGCGTCCCCAAAACGAGATCAACTACCTTGATGCCCATCTATACGATTACAAATGGGTTGAGCTGGTATCTGGAAGGTACCCGGAAAATGCCCATGAGCTCTTGGTTTCAGAACTCTTCTTGATCGAAAACCCGGGTTTTGAAATTGGCTTTGATGTTACCATTGCGGATCGTCACTTCTACATCTGCGGCACCTTTAAGGAATACTTGTATTCCTTTGAAGGCACGTATACGAGTTACGGTTGGATTGACAGCACGAAAACACAAGTTATGGGACCTGTGGATCTTTGCATTTGGCTCGAGAATGAAAGGGCTGCCTATGAGCACATCCCCGACCTGGTACAGAGGCTGGGGCGTGACCCCGCCCAACTCAAAAAGGATGGCGGACTCATCTACAATACAGCTTATCTGGAAAGCAAGATGATTTTTCCCGGTGGGATTCTCAAACCATCCAGGGATGTGGCGGAAAAGATGTTGCTTCGCGGCTTTGTTCTTCTCTGTTTCGTCGCCCTCTTTGTCATGATCATCTATAACGCCTACTCTGTTTGGAATGATCGTGACATGAAACAGATCGGCCTATTGAAAAGCTGTGGCATGAGTGAAAGCCAGGTCAAACGTTATGTGGTCTGCAAAGCTTTCTACCTTTCGCTGCGGCCTATTCTGTTTGGTATCATTGCCTCTTACCTCTTGACTCTTTTGCTGTATTACTTGTTTGAAATGACACGGGCGCAATATCACATCGGGTATACTCCCATAGAGCTTCTTAAGACCCCCTTTGCTCCTCTAGCGCGAGCAGTTTTACCAACTCTGTGTTTGGCGCTATTCACTGTTTACCTTGCATCACTGAAGCCAGCTAAGAAGAGCAGCAGGCTCTCTGTTGTGAGCGCAATCAAGAACCTGGACCCCGAGCGAAACCTGAAACTGAAGGACATACGCTACACATCCAACATAGAGCGAAGCCTGGCCAAGGAGTACAGCAGCAATTATAGCAAGACTTATCGTGGCATGAGTATCGCTTTGGCGATGGCCTGCCTGATTTCCTCGGCGGTGCTAGTTGAACAGAGTTTCAATCACCTCGATGAACGCTATAATACCTATGAGAGTCCATATAACCTGAATGCGTTCCTGGTCACAGTGGACAATGTCAATCCTGAGATGATCGAGCGGCTCAGACAAGTCGACGGGATCAGCCGTTTGGTCCTCTATCGAGATAATGGGAGTCTCAAGTTCTACGAGAGCGATAATCCTGATTTCCTCAGTGAGGAGAAAAGCCGTGCGCGGGCAAGGCTAGAAGAGGATAAGAAAGCATTCGATGTTCCCATTAACCTGTATGGCATCGATGATGCAGAGTGGAATCATTACTGTGACGAACATGGGCTTAAATCCAGCGGCCGGGACGCAAAAGGAAGCTACCAGGTTCTCCTGCTCGACAGGACTTGCGAAGACCCGGGGAGACCCTATTTGCAGAGCGTTCATATTCCCTTAGCCGGTGAAGCCATAAGTGATATTCATCTGCGAAGGAAGACTGATCCCGAAGCGGGATCGGTCAGTCTTGAGATTGTGGACAGACTGACGGAAGTGCCTTTCGGTATAGGCCCCATGCCTCAGAAATCCATCAGCCTTTTCATGCCTTTAAGCTGTTTTAACTCCTTTCTCCAGGATAACGGCTTCGATCAGCCGCTGGAGGGCAAGGCATATATGATCTCAATCACGGCGAATGAAGATATGCTGGACGAGATAACCAGGGCGACGAGGCAGGTTATGTATGAATACATTCCCAGAAGTGACGCAAGGGTAGAATCTAGGAATGATATAGATCGTCTGTCGCAGGAAGAAGCGGCCAATAGCAAGATCCTCTTCATTTTCATTCAGAGCTTTCTGCTCCTTGTCGGGCTCTCGAATGCATATAACAGCTTTAACTCCAACTTGCAGGCTAGGAGGCGGGATTTTGCCCTCTTGCGCAGCATTGGAATGGAAGAGAAGCAACTGAAAGGGATGCTTCTGCATGAGGGAATCTTCCTGATACGAAGAGTGCTTCTGATTTTCTTGCTCTTGCTCATGGCTTTGGTGACCTTGTATGCCTATCGAAAGAGGATGCTTTTTGCGCCTTGGGAGATCCTGGCCAATCTCAATTTCCCGTTGTTGGTTGCATTTCTCGCCATCAACGCGATTGGCATCTTTGCTGCCATCCAAGGTGGCGTGCGTCGCGTAATGAGCCAGAACATCCTGGAATCATTGCGGGAAGAGTAAACGCTCTTCACAGGAAGAGGCTCTATCAAACAGATGGATCGGCTCCGGCAGCTGCAAGCTCATGATAAAGCCTGATTTCAAAAGAGCTGCCGGAGCTTCTGCTTTCCACCTCAAGGCTGCCGCCGTGTCCCTCAACTATAGATTTGGCCATGGACAGGCCAATGCCAAAGCTCTCCTTTTGAGCGTTTTGGCTCTTAAAGAAGCGATCGAAGATGTGCCTTAAGTCCGCTGCCGGAATGCCGGGGCCATTATCCCGAACTGTTATGCTTTGGTAGATGGTATTCTCTGAAAGCTGGATTTCAACAAGTCCCTTCTCATCAACGGCCTCGACAGCGTTTTTCGCGAGGTTCAAGACTGCTTCCATCAGCCACGAGCGGTCCCCTTTGATCTCGTAATCCTGGCCGGTCAGCCTCAAGTCGACCTGCTTTTGTTGTATCAGGCCTTCAATCGGTTGAATTGCTTCGTAGATCATGTTCTCAGCGCTAAAGATTTCGCTGCGAAAGGCAATAGCGCCGGCGTCGAGTGAGGAGAGCTTCAACAAGGCAGAGGTCAGCCTGTTTAGTCGATCAATCTCCTCATCAAGACGGGCGATGTATTCCGCCTGATTGGCTTCGTCCTGCTCAATTAAGTCCAGCATGAGCTGAATTGTGGTGAGGGGTGTCTTGATCTGATGGGTAATATCCTCAATGTTTCTTTTGAGAAGTGCGCGGTCAGCTAAGGCGTTTTCTCGGGATTCGCGCAGGATCAAGATGGTCTTGTAAATGTCATCTCGCAGCTGTCCAAAGAGATCATCGCGCAAGACCAATTTGTCTTCGCCACGGTGTAAGGCCCTAAGATAATCGGAAAGCTCGAGTAACTCCCTTTTGAGTTTCTTCTCTTCTCTGGCGCTCTGAAAGGATACCAAAAGTCCTGCGGCAAGAGCCAGGGCCAGATTGATCCATGTGAGCTTGTGCTGGTTTATATAGCTAGTTTGGGGCAAATAGCCATAGTTGTGCAAGAATCTTGTCCCGTCGGCTATCAGTTCATCTGGCTTTTCTTTTAGGGCAATTGCCAAATCTGTCTCGGTCGCGCCTGGCGTATCTTCGGCTGAATGGTTGATCAAGGCAGCTCCGGCAAAGAGGCTAAGGGCCTTTTCCCCTTCTTGCAGGGCAAATCCTGTAGCCAAGGACAAGAGCAAAAACGAGACGATAAAGGCAACGGCACCCTCTGTAACGGTCTGTCTCATCTGGGCATCTCTCCTTCGATCCAGCGATAGCCGATGCCTCGAACCGTTTGGATCTTGTTCTGGTAATGCCCCAGTTTGTGTCTTAGCCTTCGAATGTTAACCGACAGAGTATTGTCATACACAAAGTCTGACTCAAGACCCCAAACGAGGTCGATGATAAGCTCTCTAGTCAGCGTTCGGCCTGGATTCTCCATAAAAAGGCACAGGAGTTGAAACTCCTTTAAGCTCAGCTCTTCTTCTCGCTGGTCAATAAAGACCTTCTTTAGATTCTTATCGAGGGTTACGCCATCGCTCTGCAAAATGCTCTGGAATTCGGGGTCCTTCTTCACCCGACGCAGAACTGTCTCAATTCTCGCCTTCAGCACCGGCAATTTGAAGGGCTTCGTGATATAGTCATCTGCTCCGGAGTCCAATCCACGGATGATATCCCCGTCGCTGTCCCTAACGGTTAAGCAGATAATGGGGATCGAACTTTTCTCTCTAACAAGATCAAGAAAAGCAAAGCCATCTCCGTCCGGCAAGTTCAGATCTAAGAGAATCAAATCCAAATCATTCTGAAGACACGTTTTTGCCTGTGACAATGTCGGAGCCGAAAGAACCGTATAGCCTGTGTTTTCTAAATATCGCTTGACTGCAAAGATGATATTCTCTTCATCCTCTACCAGTAGGATTTTCTTCATGTTGAAAGCTCCCATCCGTGAATTAGCTTGGTGCGACCGCAACATTACCGAGAGCAATTGCATCCGGCTTGCCTTTTCTGTGTTTGCCGCAATATGTGCATGTACATTATACCGGGTTTTGCCCGGTCGCAATTGTGTTGGTCATGCTGAGTGTGACGAATGGGACGGATGCCTAGTGGCCAACGGTAGATGGCGACGCGTAGTCCTAGGATGCGAGCCTTCCACACCGGGAGGGCGGGCGGAGTGTGCCGGCTAGCAGAAGATGCGTGCAGGATCCTCATGCCCGGGACTCGAATACATGCCTGAACCTTTCCAGGACTATAGGTAGACAACCTCAAGGTGAAATCATGATGCCTCTAATTACGACCAGGCATCCACGAGTCTTCCCACTTAGCTTGACATGTGTAGGCGTATACGAGAAACCTGCGTATCCTATGGGGAGTTCTTTGTCAGCTACAGCGGCAATGATAATGCTTGCATGCCTCAATTCTACTTGCTGTATGAGCTCTTGAGGCCGACTCGTCAGCCATGTGGCGGGTGGGTCGACCGCCAGCGACACTACGATTCTTTCGCAGTGTTTTTTCTTATACTACGAAAAAGTCGTAGTGTTAGAATACAAGTTAACATAACGTAAGGCCGGTTTAGTTTATCTGGATGCCAGGCGGCATTCTATTCCTTTTATTGGCTCAACATGTCACCTGATCGAGCTCAACAAGGGGGGGATTCGATCTCGGCATGCCGTAATAGACATTATCCCCCAAAGCTTACCTATAACTGTAATCGTGTCTGCGAAATATTCGTAGTGTAGCAAAAAATGCTACGAAATACTCGCCGTGTTCCCTTTATATCCAACCAACCTCAGGTCGATACTGGAGGCATCGGCAAGTGTGGCTTCAGGGGCGCCCGTCTGTGACCTGGAAATCTTCCGGCAGGGTTGCGGCAGAGTAGTGACATTTGGGCTGTGCTTGGGCCACTTCGACCGGTAACTGCCTCCTCCGGGCATAAGCAAATTACCTGAACGAGGCCGTGTTGCTTGCCATAGAATTTGATATCTGCGATAGCGAGGCCTTGCGGAGGTGCTTTTCATGGCGATACCGGATGTGAGCGCAGATGACATTGTGGCTGCGCTTAGGGAGTTTGATAACGCCAAGCGCGATACTGATGCCTGGCGTGGGTGGGAGACCCGTCGAAACCATATGTACGCCATATCCTGGAATGGCAGGCTGTATCCTGTGAAGGAGACGATCCGCAGTGCCACAGGCGGGTTCTCCGAGTTCGGCGGGGGTGCCCAGGCAAATAGGTACTTAAGAGAGCGGGGCTTTGAGATCGTCCCTTTGCGCCGTGGCGATCTGGCGATTTCGCCGGATGGTTTGTCCAGGCTTGACTGTGCACTGGACAGGTTCGCGGAGTTCCGTCGAGTTGACGAACCGCGCTATCTTGCGGATGAGAGAACCTACAAGGTTGATCTGTTCGATCATCTTCGCAAGATTTGGGACAAGCTGTATGAAGACCCTGAGGAGAGCAAGCAGGAGCTAGTGGGCCTGATGCGGGGAGAGGGTGTTGATTCCAGGCTCGTAGCGGCCATTGATAACCTGCTTGGGGGGCGCGGATTTGCGACCAGAGACGATTTTGCCATCTACCTCGAGAACATCAACGACGATGAATATGTACGAATAATGGGTGACCTTTTTGAAGGAGATGGAGCTCCGTCTGCCCGGTTGGACGAGTTTCGCAAGTCGGTGAATGGCGCCTACACGCACCTTTACGACGAGGGAAAATTCCACAGCGGCAAGAAGACGAGGCCACTCCTGCAACAGTGCTTTGCGGCTATCCTTCTAGCCTCATATGACCCGGATTCCTATATTCTCTATCGCTATACCGAGTACAAGAAGACTGCTGAATGGATTGGCCTGACAGTGCCTTCAACCCCCGAGCAGTGCTATACGCTCTATCTGGACATGGCCATGTACATCTTGGACCGTGCAAGAGAGGGCAATTGGCCTGTTTGGGACCTGGTGGACGTGCACAACATGATCTACATGTTGTGGAGGTACGATGAGTTCAAGGATCTGCTGACTGAAGATGAGAGAGTCGTTTCCGGTGAATCGGTCTACACTTTCATCAGGAAGCATCACTTCATCTTTCGCGATTGGCTCGTTACTGATTATATTCTTTCTCTTGCCACCAAACCGTTCGTGATTCTGTCGGGGATATCGGGTACAGGAAAGACGAAGCTGGGCCAGCTTGTAGCGGAATATGTAGTGCGTGCCACTGGCGGGCGGGCTAAAAAGGCATTTGTGTCTGTCAGGCCGGATTGGACAGACAATTCATATCTCTTGGGCTGGTACAACGCAATAGCTGAGCGGTATGAGACCACGGCGGTTTTGGACTTGATTCTCGAGGCGCCCGGTGAGCCCGAGGTTCCCCACTTCATCATCTTGGATGAGATGAACATTGCCAAGGTAGAGCACTACTTCTCGGATTTCTTGAGTGCCATGGAAAGCAGGTGGATTGATGCTGGTGGCAAGGTTCATCAGGAGCCGATCCGCCTTCACAACCAGGGGGACGAGGGAGAGTGGGGTCCTGGCCCTGGTGTGCCCTCTGAGATTGCTCTCCCGTTGAACGTCTATGTAACAGGTACTGTAAATGTGGATGAGTCGACTTACATGTTCTCGCCGAAGGTGTTTGATAGGGCAAACGTGATCGAGTTCAACGATGTTTGCCTTGACCCGGACCTCTACAGGCAGATGGAGATTCCGGGCTCGGAAGGGTTCGTGCTCCGCTCTGATGCGGATCTTGCAGAGATCTTAGGGCCACACAAGCCTGCCTCCCCAAAGAAGCTGGTTGAGATGAAAGAGGTTATGCCGGAGCAGCATCGTCTCCTGCTGGCGGTCCATAACGCGCTCAGGCCTTACAACATGCATTTTGGCTACCGTGTTGCCAATGAGATCGCCGCGTACATGCTGAACGCTCGGGAGTTTTGCGAGGGGGGCGATGAGGTGCTGCCATTTGCCTTCGATATTCAGGTGCTGTAGAAGATCCTGCCCAAGCTGCATGGAAATGCCGCACAGCTCTTTGAGCCTATGGAAAGCCTCTACGCTGCGCTGCCGGATTCATGCTCCATGAGCCGCGCCAAACTGGCACGCATGAAGATGCGGCTGGAGCAGGTGGGGTTCGCATCGTTCATAGAGTAGGGGGGCGGTGGGGTATGACGACGATGTCCATGGATTTTGACGGGCTGCAATCGCGTTCTTGTGCAGCATATATGAGCGGTTCCTATTGGCAAGATGGTGGGTGCAAGGATGCCAGCGCCAAATCAGTAATTTCCCAGCTCGAAAGGCAAGGGGCTCGATGTGAAGACGGCGTCGTTAGGGTTTCGTCTGATCGCACCTACTATCTCTACTTTGAGCCTGGCAATGTTCCGGGATGGGTGGGAAGTTCGCCTTTTCTCCAAAAGTGTGGGGAGCTTGACCTGTTTCTGCTCAACCTAGTGAATTGCGTGGGGATGATTCGGCTCGGGCCGATTGATCTGGATGTAGAGTGCACGAAGCTCTCTTCGGCAGAATTTCGGGGGCTTGTTAGCGAGGTCTCTGAATACCTTCTGCAGCTGCCGTTTGGCTACAGGGGGGCGGGGGCCGGGTATGAGCATGTCCTCAAGTTTGAACGGAGCATTGACTACCATACATTGGTGCATGCGAGCAATCTGCTCAGGTCAAATCGGCTGCAGGCAGCAGTGGCACAGATTACTGCCGACCCTCATGTGTTGTTTGTCAAGGAGCGACAGCGGGTGCGCGTGGAGCGGGCGCGCCGTGCAGATTCGGTGACCGTGAGGGATATATGCGCTGTGCGCCGCCATTTTGAGCCTATCCGTTCGGGTTCGCCTCTGTCAGTGAGTCATCTCTGCACGCGGCTGGAAGGGAAGCATTTCCCGGGCCAGATTCTGTCGGGCAGCATGGTTCCGATGCTTGATAACCAGGAGAACCAGTTCGTTCGGCATATGCTCGAGTCGATCCTTCGAGCCGTGGGGTCAGTGCTGGCGGCTGCTCAGTGTACGTCTGATGTCCGTGCTGAGGCTCGCTGGATACAGGAAGAAGTCGAGCGCTTGCTCGCGTATGACCTTTTCCAAGAGGTATCAAGGCCGCACTGGCTGAATCTTTCATCCCAGGTATTGCAGCGCAGAGCGGGCTACCGTGAGATGCTGATTTTCCATTCGCAGATGGCGCTGCCGCCAACCCCTGCCTGGTCCCATGATCTAAAGCGGATTTTGGAGCTTAAGGATGTTGCAACTCTATACGAGTACTGGGTGTTTGCGCAGGTTTGCAGAGGTGTTGAGAAGATCATGGGCGCAGGGCCTGTCGGGGCAGACGGGGCGGAATACGATCCTCTTGGTGCAAAGCTCCGCCGCGGAATTCGTGTCAGGTTTCCCGGGGGAGTGGAAGTGCACTACAATAAAGGAACCAGGGGATACTCCGGCCCATTGCGTCCTGATGTGATGCTTCTGACTCAATCAGGCATGTGGGCATTTGATGCCAAGTTCCGCGTGGACAGGGGTTCTGTTTCGGGCCATGCTACCAAAGCGGATACGTTGGGCGCGATGGAGGATACAGCCAGGGTTGATGACATAGACAAAATGCACACGTACCGTGATGCGCTCACCCCTGGTTTGAGAGGGGCTTATGTGGTGTATCCAGGCGATGAGGTGCTGATGTACCCTGCACCGGGGTCTAGTGCATGTAATGGCGGACCAGGTTTTAGGGACGGGGGGCCCCGGGTCGCGGTAGATGGGGTAGGAGCAGTGCCGGCGAGGCCGGGCTCGGGCATGACCGGGCTGTTTGGACTGCTAGACAAGATATTGAGCCTTCGGTAAGACTCACACTAGAGAGGCAGATGAAAGAGATCGTGGAGGAGAAGAGGAAACGCCTGGGCATAGTCCTTTGT
>JAKPFY010000140.1 GCA_029551185.1 Bacillota bacterium | reverse complement strand
ATTCGGAGATCCGCATCCGATGAGCTTGGAAGCCGAGCTCAGTTGGAAGTGCATGGACAAGGCCGGGCTCGTACTTACAGGAACTTGGGTGTTCCAAGACGGACTTCGTGGATGGCTCGGGTTGAGGTTTCAGTTGTGATGGTCCCGGATAAATACAGGAAAGAGCTCCTCAAGACAGTCTACGCCCCTTGCTTGCAGAGTGTATTCTATCCTACATAATTGCATTATGAAAAAAACAGAACCTCCGGTAAAGCAGCCGTTTGAGGAAAAGCAAAAACCGCTGGAAAGCTATCGGGCCGGCATAAGAGACCAGGCAATAGTTGGCCATTCATCCTTCCATGTGGGCAATAAGACCGTTAAGCCCATCTATACATTCAAGGGTACTGCCGTCACCTTTGACAACTGGATCTCGGGTATCCGCATTAACCCGGAACTTGTCTCCGGAGAGAACAAGATCAAAACCAGCGCCTCGAAGACAGGCGTATTCTTTGAGGATCTTCTGATCCTGGAGGGCTTCTTCCAAACCGAGTTGGAAAGGAGCGTTGTCTTTATAACCTGCCGCACACGGATTCCGCGGGAGAGGACTACGACAATATGCCTTCTTTAACTACAGTCCCCTGAGTTTCAGAACCGACTCCCAAGACTTGAAAAAACCTGAAGGCACAGCCTGCCATCCTGACGTAAGCGCAAAACAGCACCCACCTTAAGGTTACGCTACTGAAGATGGGATAATCCCCTTATAAACATAGACATGGGGCAGATTTCTTTATGTCAATCAGCGAACTTAGAGAGAAACGGAGAGGCGTTATTGATGATTTTAGGAATGGCGGGCAAACAATGGCTGAGTAGCCCAGGGAACGGTGTGGCCGATTTTCGGCCACAAATTTTTTTTGGCTGTATGGTTTTCTGCCACTTTTTGCGGGGCGACAGCGTCAGTGATCGAGAATCAGCCAGCATGAGGCTTATCAGTGACTGATTTCCAGACACGATTTCGCTTCAGGTGCCGGAATATCGAACATCTGATCGCCGGAAATAGGTTCGTTGGGGGATTGCTGACAGAAAGTCAGGCACATTTTCTAAAAAGGTGACAGAAAGTCAGGCGCATTTTCTAAAGAAGTGGCAGGAAATCTTCCACCTGAGCCTCAAGAAGGCACCAAAACCCTTCGTCTGCCCAAAAGTGTGGTCGAAAACCAGGCACCTTTGCTGTTGGAGGTGGCTGAGAACCTGCCACTTACCAGCTTTTTGCTGCAAAAATCAAAAGAGATGGCTGAAATTAAGGCATGGCTTCAAAAAATGTGGCAGAGAATCGACCATCTCTTTTCACCAGTGACGCCATCAAAGACGTGCTCTGCTTCAACAGTGTCCAGTCGCTTACAGTTTTATATTTATATAGTCCTGACCTGGATTCTCGTAAAACGAGACTGATTCGAAAGTGTTCATATAAGCTAAATAGCTTTAGCATCCTAGCTATAATAAACATATAACTTTCTTATATTATTTATATAGACCTCTTGACACAATTGGGTTAGTTATCCTATAATGGGATTGGAGCTCAGAGTTATCCGAGGTGACCCAAGTTGAAGCTGCACGGACCTGATGAACCGGTCTACACTATTGGCGTAGCTGCTCGTTTGCTAGGAGTAAATCCGCAAACATTGCGAGCGATTGAGCGGGAAGGGTTGCTTGAACCTGCCCGAACCGAGGCAAACATGAGGCTTTACTCCGAAAACGATCTGCTGCTGTTACAACGCATATGTTTTTTGATTCAGGAGGAGGGTGTAAACCTTGCGGGGGTCAAGATGATCCTCGAGATTGAGTCGAAGCAGGGGAACACAACAACCAGGTATCGCCAGGTTACGCAGAGCGTCTCCCGCAGAGCCAAGCCTGACGTATGCAAAGACGACTCCTGAGTTAGGATTTTCATCGTTCCAATTTGTCTGTTGAGTAACGGAAGAGGGGGAATCACAATGGGGAAAGTTGTTGGCATTGACCTTGGCACTACAAACTCAGTAATTGCTGTAATGGAAGGCGGCAATCCTACAGTAATAGTCAATGCTGAAGGAGCGAGGCTGACCCCGTCAGTAGTCGGTTTCAGCAAGAACGGCGAACGACTCGTTGGACAACTTGCCCGCAGGCAAGCAGTTATGAACCCGGAGAATACAATCTATTCCATCAAGAGGTTTATGGGGCGCCGCTTCGACGAGGTTGAGGCAGAACACAAGCGTGTGCCATACAAAGTCAAAGCCGCTCCGAACTATGGAATTAAAATAGATGTTCCGGCAACCGGAAAGGAGTACTCTCCTGAAGAGATCTCTGCCATGTTACTTCAGAAGATGAAAACGGATGCCGAGGAATTTCTGGGCGAGTCAATCACCAAAGCGGTAATTACAGTTCCTGCCTATTTCAACGATTCGCAGAGGCAAGCGACGAAGGACGCAGGACGCATTGCCGGACTTGAAGTGCTGAGGATCATCAATGAGCCGACAGCGGCAGCACTTGCGTACGGCCTCGACAAGAAAAAGAACGAAACGATTCTCGTCTGGGACCTCGGCGGAGGCACATTTGACGTTTCCATCCTCGAGGTCGGAGACGGTGTCTTTGAGGTCAAGTCCACTGCAGGAGATACACACTTGGGCGGAGATGACTATGATCAGAGACTTGTGGAGTACATTGCCGATGAATTCCAGCGGGACCAAGGCATCGACCTCAGAAAGGATCGTCAGGCTCTGCAGAGACTGATCGAAGCGGCGGAAAAGGCAAAAATTGAGCTGTCACAGGTTTACGAGACTAACATCAGTCTCCCGTTTATTACAGCGGATCAAACTGGTCCAAAACACCTGGAGACCAAGATAACACGGGCCAAATTCGAAGAGCTGACCGCAGACCTTACTGAGAGATGCACAGGACCCTTCAAACAGGCGCTGAAGGATGCGAAGCTCTCTATGAATGATATTGACGAAGTGATTCTTGTGGGCGGAGCCACACGAATGCCGGTCATTCAGGAGCTGGTAAGGAAGCTGACAGGCAAGGAACCCCATCGCGGCGTGAACCCGGATGAGGTAGTAGCGGTCGGCGCAGCAATTCAGGCAGGTGTGTTGGCAGGTGAGGTGAAGGACGTAGTCCTCTTGGACGTCACCCCGCTCTCTCTGGGAATCGAAACCCTCGGAGGGGTGACCACTAAGCTTATCGAGAGGAATACTACGATACCTACAAGGAAGAGCCAGATCTTCACCACAGCGGAGGATGGGCAGACTTCCGTGGAGATCCATGTCCTTCAGGGCGAGCGCGAGTTTGCCCGTGACAACAGAACACTGGGCCGCTTCACACTGCCGGGCATTCCGCCGGCACCTCGCGGGGTTCCGCAGATTGAGGTGACCTTCGACATAGACGCCAACGGCATAGTCAACGTGACTGCCAAGGACCTTGGAACAGGTAAGGAACAGCGGATAACAATTACTGCATCGACTCAGCTGTCAGATGAGGAAGTTGAGAAGCTGGTGCATGAGGCGGAACGAGCCGCTGAGGAAGACAAGAAGCGTCGCGAGGAGGTAGAACTCAGGAATTCCGCAGACAGCCTGGTCTACATAACAGAGAAAACCCTGCGGGATGTGGGCGACAAGATATCTTCAGAGACAAGGTCTAAGGTGGAAGCGGAGATTGAGAATCTGAAGAAGGCTATCGCCGACAATGATATGGATTCCATAAAACGTTTGATGGATCAGGTCAGGGAAGCCTCCTACAAGATGTCAGAGGAGATGTACAAGGCAACGCAGGAGGCCTCAGGGAGTCAGGACGCCGGCGACGATGGCTTTGATTCCCGGGCCCATGCAGGCGCCGACTCCTCCGGAGACGATGATGATGTGATAGATGCAGACTTTAGGACTGTAGAGGACAAGTAAGATCATAAGTTGCATTGAGTTCCAATTTTACTCCTTTGGGAGTCTCTGAGAAACAGTCTGACGCCGCGCTTGCCCTATCAGGGCGGTTGAGCGGTCAATATAACATAAAAGCTAAATTACTATATGGAGGTGGGTATGAATGGCAGTTGAGTCCGTATAATTGTGTAAAATTGGTTTCCCCATGAAATAAAAGAAGCCATTTCTTGTGTCCCTCGGTTAGAATGAAGTTGCAACCATAACATCCTAGAGAGGAGACATCA
>JAKPFY010000127.1 GCA_029551185.1 Bacillota bacterium | reverse complement strand
TCGCCATTGGACTTCTCTACAGGGCTAAGCTTATACAACGCTTGGACAAACGCGGTCTTACCAGACTCGTTCTTTCCAACCATGCAGGTGACATCATCGAAATCGACCCACCCCGAGTCATCAATGCTCTTAAAATTCATAACTCTTGCTTTAATCAGCCTCATAACAAACCATCTCCCATTCTATCATTACTGGTACAACTACTACCTCAACGTCAACAAGCTTCCGTTCACCCTCAGCCACTCCTTCCGCTCTTTGTAGTCAGGCAAGACGGACTGCAGGAGTCTCCAGAACTCCTTCGAGTGGTTATGATGGACAATATGGCAAAGCTCATGGGCAACGACATAGTCGACAATACTGATCGGGGCAATAACGATCTTCCAGTTGAAAGCAATCTCACCCCTGATGGTGCAACTGCCCCATTGACTGCGCAAGTCTTTGAGGATAACCTTCTGTGGCTCCAAATCTAGTCGATTGGCATATATAGCCACTCGTTCCTTGAGTTTTTTCAACCCCCTGGACTGGTACCATAGGGTAAGTTCTGATAATATATACTCATCGCGATCCTGCGGAGGCATTGCCGCTGGCACACTGACATAGAACCTACCATTCTCCAGCCTGACCGAAGCAGGATCCCCAACAATCACCTTGAGCCTGTAATGCCGACCCAGGTAGCTGAATGCTTCGCCGCTCACGTATTCCTTCGGCTTGTAGGGATACTTCACTTCGGAATTGAACTTGATTTTGCTTCGTATCCAATTTGCCTTGCGCTCGACTAGTAACCGCACTTGCTCCTCTGTAAGGTGCTCAGGCACGATGACACGAACTTCGTTCATCGGTGATACTGATATGCTCGCCGTCTTTCGTCGGGGTCTTCGCTCGACTGTGTAAGTAAGGCTGCTCATCCTATCCCTGCCCGAACCTCACCTTTGCCAGCTCCATAAAGCGGTTGATGATTCGCTTTCGCACGGCGTCATTATCTCCGAAGCTGGTTTCCATTAGCTTGCGCTTAAGTAGCAGCCGAACCCGCTTTTGCTCGTCTTCCTTTTTGAAAAAGTCCACGATGTAAGCAACATCCTCGATAGTTTGGACTATCTCCCCTGTTACACGCACAAGCTCTGTCTTTTGAGTGGCAGACATGCCGGGTTCGTCTGAATCGCCGCCATAGACCTCTGCCGCAAGAATGTTGTAAAAGGCATACTCTGTTTGGCTCAATCCAAGGTCTTCGGATTTCTTAGTGTGCTCGGTTTCTATTGAGCTGCGGAAGTCCAGAAGCTGTTGAGCAAGCTGTTCCCAGTTATCCTTAAACGCTTGGATAATCTGCTCCAGTCTCTTACTCAAAGATATGTAATACTCGGGGTCTTGAGCGAGATTCACCGTTATATGGTGACGTATTGCGTGCTCAATCTCGCTGGCCTTTGCCTTCGGAGATTTCACGGCGTCAACGTGCGCCCTGAAGTTAGGCGAGAGAAGGGCAATCGGCTCGATCTTGGGGTCAACGCCTGTTGAATAGATATGCTCCTCGATGAGTTTCCTTACCTTCTCGCCACATCCCACGATACTGAGTGCAAGGTCTCTATATCGGTTTCTTGCCGCGTGGTGTATCTTCCCTAACAGCCGCATATCCGGCACAAACGGAGCTGCTGCGCTGTTTGGCATAATGATCTCCATGCTCTGCAGGAATTTCCGAAAATCTGACTCGAAATCTGAGCGCACTTCGTCATCAGCAAGGACATCAACGCATGCATCAACATCCCGCAGGTCGAGCTTCCCAAAGTAGGACTTCACCTTGGCGTATCTTTGCTCAAGCTTGGGTATCTCGTCCTTGATGGGTATCAATGCGCCCTGGACATCTTCGGAAGTAAAGACCTCCAGAGCCTCTGCAAGGTAGTCGGAAAGACCATAGTAATCCACTATATATCCCCGGTGCTTGCCGACTCTGGTTCGGTTCACCCGCGCGATAGCTTGAAGCAAGTTGTGGTCGGTGAGCTTCCGATCAAGATACATAACCTGTTCAACAGGGGCGTCAAAGCCGGTAAGGAGCATGTCCTTCACTATCAGGAACGACAGCCCGTCCTCCGACATGGGCTTCTTGAATCGGGCGATATACTCCTTATGTTTGGCGGGGTCAGTATACGGGTGGAAGAACGGCTCATCGTTATGCTGATCGGAGATTACAACCTGGGACTCCGGTGCATTGAGCTTATCAAGCATCTGTTTATATAGAATTGCCGCCCT
>JAKPFY010000120.1 GCA_029551185.1 Bacillota bacterium | reverse complement strand
AAAAGAACCGCATCCCTGCGGTTCTATCCATCTTCTACCAAAGGATTTTAGCCCTCAACTCCGTCCCACCCAATGAATCATGCTCCAGAAGCGGATCATCCATCGCCCACTGCAACGACTGTTTTGTTTCAACTTTCTCATCAACAAGACTGGAGCACTGGAGACGGTTGGGCGAATGTTAAGTGCCGATCCGCAAAAGGGTCAGAAAACAAAGAATAAAGCAGGAAAAGGAAATATCAGTAGAGAAATGAACCACAACTCTGCGAAAGGTTGGGGGTGCATGGCGGGATGAAATACATTGCTCACGTGCGTCAGGATGAGAACGGCAATTGGCTGCCCCCTCACTGCTTGGAAGAACATCTGATGAGTACAGCCGCGCTGGCCAGCGGCTTTGCGTTGAAGTTCGGCTGTGAAATGTGGGGAAAACTGGCTGGTCTGTCCCACGATGCCGGCAAAGGGAGGGCTGTCTGGCAACAGTATCTGAGGCAGAAAAGCGGCTATTTTGACGAGGAAGCGCATTTGGAGGGAAAGCCCGGAAAGATGGCCCATGCCATCTATGGTGCTAGACTTGTTGAGGAAATCCACGGCAAGCAGATTGGCCGGGTGATATCCTACTGCGTAGCTGGGCACCATGGAGGCCTGCAGGACTGGTCGGGAGCTGAAGGGGCCGGGAGAGCAGCTCTTGAGTATCAGTTGGCACAGATGGGTGGAGTGGAAGACATCCTTTCCTCGATACGGGAAGCCGTGAGGAGCGCAAGGCCAGAAGCGCTACCTTGGTCGTTCAGCGATGGACTGGATGTCTCGCTGTGGATCAGAATGCTGTTCTCATGTTTGGTTGATGCGGATTTTCTTGATACTGAAAGCTACATGGATCAAGAGAGAGCGAGTCTGCGGCAGGGTTACTGTTCCATACTTGAGCTGCTCGGGCGTTTGAACAGGTATTATGACCAGCTGACCAATGCTCCGAAGGCAAAAGACCTGCCGATCAACCGCATACGGCAGCGAATTAGGGAACGCTGCGTAGAAATGGCTAAGGAGCCCCAGGGAGTCTTTTCGCTTTCGGTGCCCACGGGTGGCGGCAAGACACTGTCAAGTCTTAGTTTTGCCCTTGAACATGCTGTGCAGCATGGGCTGGACCGAGTCATCTATGTCATCCCCTATACAAGCATCATCGAACAGAATGCTGAGGTTTTCCGGAAAGCCCTTGGTGCAGATCAAGTTGTTGAACATCATTCGAACCTCGTTGAGGAGGAACTGACACCCACACTGCGTCTGGCCGCGGAAAACTGGGACGCACCCGTGATAGTCACTACAAGCGTCCAGTTCTTCGAGTCACTGTTTGCAGCTAGTCCGAGCCGCTGCCGCAAGCTTCATAATATAGCGAAATCCGTTGTCATCCTCGATGAAGCACAGCTGTTGCCCGTTGAGTTCTTGAGCCCGATTCTTCAGACACTACAGTTGTTGGTGGAACGTTACCAAGTGACAGTGGTGATCTGTACTGCTACGCAGCCAGCTTTGGGCGAGCGCCGAGTTGGAGACCGCATCTTCCGAGGGTTGCGTAACATCCGTGAGATTATAGGCAGTCAAAGTGAGGTCAAAGAACTGTATGACTCGCTGAGAAGAGTTAAGGTTGTTTTCCCGGAGGACGTCCTTGAGCCAGCCGATTGGGAAGAAATCGCTGAACAGCTTATGCAGTACCAACAGGTCTTGTGTGTGGTTTCTGATAGACGGAGCTGCCGCGAACTCCATTCCGTAATGCCGAAGGGCACTTACCATTTGTCGGCATTGATGTGTGGACAGCATCGCAGCGAGATCATCCAAGAGATTAAAGAGAAACTGGAGCAGAATGAACCATGTAGAGTAATCAGTACCCAGCTGGTGGAAGCGGGTGTCGATCTCGATTTTCCCGTGGTCTATCGAGCTCTTGCAGGCCTAGATTCTATTGCACAGGCAGCGGGTAGGTGCAACCGGGAGGGTAGACTGCCCGGCATGGGTAAAGTGGTAGTATTTGTCCCCCCAAGACAACCTCCCTCAGGTATTCTGCGTAAAGCCTTTGAGACCACACGATCTTTATGTCAGATCCTGGACCGGGTCGACCCACTAGACCCCGATGTCTATGAACACTACTTCAGTCAGTTGTACTGGAAAGCCAATTCCCTCGATGTCCACCACATAACAACCCTTCTGAACCCAAGGCGTACTGATTTAGGAATCCATTTTCGAACGGCAGCTGAGAAGTTCAAGATCATCGACAACACTAACCAAAGAACGATACTTGTACGCTATGGTAAGGGCAGTGAGCTGATAGATGTGCTGAAATACAAGGGCCCGGATCGCAGCTTGTTGAGACGGCTCCAGAGATATGCTGTAAACGTCTATACTGACCAATTCTATACTCTGTTGGCGCGGGGGTCTATCGAAGAAGTGCAGCCAGGAATTTACGCCATGACATCAGAGGTTGAGTACGACGCAGAGGTTGGATTGATGATCGACGATATCCAGTTCAACCCTACTGATCTCATCATCTAAGAAAGGGGAGGGATGTGAGATGCGCGATTGGTGTTTGGAGGTGTGGGGAGATTTTGCCTGCTTTACTCGTCCCGAAATGAAGGTGGAGCGGGTCAGCTATGACGTGATAACTCCTTCAGCAGCGAGAGCCATTTTTGAGGCAATTCTTTGGAAACCGGATCTGCGTTGGAACATCACCAAGATCGAAGTGATGAATCCCATCAGGTGGATCTCGGTGAGGCGCAATGAAGTTGGGCGCGTTATCGCCCGCCCAACCGAGAGCCAGATCCGCGGTGAAAGTGAACCCCCTCAGGGCATCTTCATCGAAGATGAGCGTCAACAGCGTGCTGGTTTGCTCCTGAGGGACGTGCGCTATAAAGTCCATGGTTACTTCGAGGTCGTGGAAACAAGAGACAAAGCGGCCGTTGACCGACGGACCCTAGAAGCGAAATATGCAGCTATGTTCGAAAGAAGGGCGCGCACAGGGCAGTGCTTCCACCGACCTTATTTGGGATGCCGCGAATTTGCCTGCTATTTTCGCTTGGTGGATCCAGGGGAAAACTTGGACAAGCCCATCAACGAGACCCGAGATCTTGGGTATATGTTGTATGACCTTGATTTTGACCGTGATCCCCATAGTCCATCACCACTGTTCTTTCGAGCCTACATGGATAACGGAGTGATTATTACCGACCGGCGCCAAGTGGAGGTGAGGGGATGATTCTACAGGCGCTAAAGAGCTACTACGATAGGCTTGCCGCCGACCCGGAAAGCAGTATACCGCGAGTAGGATGGGAGTACAAGGAAATCCCTTTTATCATCGTACTCAACCCTGATGGTTCTTTAGTGTCGATTGAGGACACGCGTGAAGGCGAGGGAAGACAGCGAACAGCCAAGGCATTCCTTGTTCCCCAAGCTGAAAAGAAGACGGTGAACATCGCAGCAAATCTGCTGTGGGATACCGCATCCTACATATTCGGCATCGACACCAAGGGCAAACCCGAGAGAGCAAAACAGCAGCGAGATGCCTTTAGGGAGCGCCTGGTCCAACAGTTGGGGAACCTCAGCGCCGTCAAAACCGTCATCAGTTTCTTGGACAGTATCACCCAGGGGCGGCTATCGCGGGAGCCTTGTTGGGAAGAGATAGTTAGTCAAAACCCGTTTCTTTCTTTTCGACTGAACGGAGATAGGGAGTTGATCTGTCAGAAGCTTGAAGTGAAGCAGCGCATCAACGCGCTGATCGCAGCTGAAAGTGAGACGGAAATGCGCGGCACCTGCCTCGTAACGGGGCGAAATGCTCCCATAAAGAGACTGCACAGCCCGATCAAGGGGGTCTATGGCGCGCAGACTACTGGAGCCAACATCGTTTCTTTTAACCTTGATGCGTTCACGTCGTATGGAAAGGAACAGGGTTACAACGCCCCAGTTGGAACCGAAACAGAGTTTGCCTATACCACGGCGCTGAACCGACTCCTGAGCAAGGATTCGCGCCAACGGTTGAGAGTAGGCGATGCAACAACGGTATTCTGGTCGGAAAAACCGACCAAGTTCGAGTCAGACTTCGCCCTTTTCTTCGACAGCCCGGACAGGGATGACCCTGCCGCCCATACCGAAAAAGTCAGAGCGCTGTATGAATCGCTTAACACTGGGGCGTACGTGGAGTATGACGGCGACACCATGTTTTACATCTTGGGATTGTCGCCCAATGCTTCACGTCTGTCCATCCGTTTCTGGCACAGGGGTACCATCGCTGAGTTTGCTACCAGGATCAAACAGTATTTTGACGATTTCCGCATTGTCAAGCCGCCAAATGAACCAGAGTTCTATTCTGTTTGGCAGGTCTTGGTGAATATTGCCGTACAGAACAAGACAAGCAACATCCCCCCAAATCTGGCCGGCGATTTTATGCGTGCGATACTGGATGGCTTGCCGTATCCCAATACACTTCTGCAGGCAGCCATCCGACGGATAAAAAGCGATACCGAGTATCGCGTCAGGCCAGTACGTGCCGCTTTGGTCAAAGCGTATCTGAATCGGTACTACCGATTCTATCCAAGTCCACTATATAGGGAGGTTGGAGTAGCGTTGGATATCACTCTTCCGTCTGTAGGTTACCAGTTGGGTAGGTTGTTTGCCGTGTTGGAGAAAATCCAGGAGGAAGCTAATCCGGGGATCAACACGACCATTCGCGAGAGGTACTATGCAGCGGCTTGTTCGGCGCCGGTGACCGTGTTTGCCAACCTGATGCGCTTGAAGAACCATCACTTGGCTAAGTTGGACCGGAAGCCTCGGGTTATCGAGTTCGAACAGCTGCTAGGGGAGATTATCGAGAAGTTGGATGGGTTCCCCGCTCACCTGGATCTCCATGAGCAGGGCATGTTTGCCATTGGTTATTATCACCAGAGACAAGCTTTTTTCAGTAAGAAACAGAGTGAAGCGGCAGACCAATAAAACTTTCAGGAGAAAGGGAGTGTAACCATGAGCGAAGCTGTCAAGAACCGTTTCGATTTTGTGCTGTTGTTTGATGTTAAGGACGGTAATCCAAACGGCGATCCCGATGCCGGCAACCTGCCGCGGGTGGACGCTGAAACTGGCCACGGATTAGTGACAGACGTCTGCTTGAAACGCAAGGTACGGAATTACGTTCTGTTCAAGAAAGAGGATCGGCCGCCTCATCGGATTTTTATCAAGGAGAAGAGCATTCTCAACCAGACCATTCAACAAGCCTATGACAGTCTAGGCATCAACCTGGAAGAGCCGCCACAAGATGCAAAAGATGGGACTAAGCGTAACAAGAAGGGGCAGGGCCAAGGAAGTGAGATTGATCGGGCGCGGACGTTCTTGTGCCAAAACTACTATGACATCAGGACCTTTGGTGCCGTGTTGTCCACAGGCGCGAATGCCGGCCAAGTTAGGGGACCGGTCCAGTTGACCTTTGCCCGTTCCATAGATCCGGTTGTGGCACTTGAGCATACCATTACTCGCATGGCTGTAACGACTGAAGATGAGGCCAGAGAGCAGCGGGGAGACAACCGGACGATGGGGCGGAAGTTCACCATACCCTACGGCCTATACCGGGCCTTTGGATTTGTCTCAGCACCCTTGGCGCAGCAAACAGAATTCAGCGAAGATGACCTCGAGCTGTTCTGGGAAAGCCTCATCAACATGTTCGAACATGACCGTTCAGCGGCCCGCGGGTTGATGGGAACGCGGAAACTAATAATCTTCAGGCATGACTCTCATTTGGGCAACGCACCAGTACAGCAACTCTTCGAGGCTGTTATCGTAAAGAGAAAGGATGATACGAAACCTGCCCGAGATTTTAGTGACTATGAGATCACCATAGCTAAGGACAAGCTGCCTGAAGGTGTGACTTTAATCGAAAGGTTGTAGTGCAGTGACCTACAACGAAGAGGATTATCTTCAGCTTTCCGGCATTCAGCATTTCGCTTTCTGTCCGCGTCAGTGGGCTCTGATCTACATAGAGCAGCAATGGAAAGAAAACATATACACGTACATGGGACAAGAGCTGCATGAGAAAGCCCATGCGGCTGGAGCGGAGAAAAGGGGCGATGTGATTGTCACACGCGCCGTTCCTTTAGCGTCAAAGACGCTCGGATTGTACGGGGTAGCTGATGTGGTTGAGTTTCATCGAACAGATGGACCGGGAGTGAAGCTCGATAGAAGGGCTGGTCGGTGGCTCCCCTTACCGGTTGAGTATAAACTGGGGAGCCCCAAACCGACCAATTGCGACAAACTTCAGTTGTGTGCGCAGGCCATCTGCCTAGAGGAGCAGTTCAACGTGACCATCAATATCGGATACATCTATTATGGCCGGCCGAGGAGGCGCCTGGAGGTGGAGCTCGATCGAAGCTTGAGAAACGAGACATATGCCGTTGCTGAGGCCATGCATGCAGCCTTTGCGGTGGGCAAGACGCCGAAGGCGGAAGTTACCAAATCCTGTGCCAAATGCTCGCTTGTTGACGTGTGTGTACCCCATTTGTTTGAGCGGAGACCTGTCCAACGCTACTTGCGTTCTGCATTGACAAAAGGTAGCTGGGGTGATGGCATTGAGGAAGCTCCTTAACACGCTGTACATTACGGCGCCAGAAGCCTATCTCGGCCGCGAACGGGAAAACGTTATTGTTCGGATCGACGATGAGATCAGATTCCGTATCCCGATTCATAACCTGGAAAGCATAGTCACGTTCGGATATGTGGGAGCGAGTCCGGATCTGATGTATCTCTGTGCTGAACGCGGTGTATCGCTGGCATTTTTGTCCCCAAGTGGAAGGTTGAGGGCAAAACTGGCTACGCCTACGAAAGGAAATGTTCTGCTGCGCCGAAAGCAGTATCATATGGCCGATGATGTAGGAGAGACGCTTAACATGGCCAGGAATTTCGTTTTCGGAAAGCTTCACAACTGCCGGGCGGTATTGCGGAGGTATCTCCGCGACTACGCTGATTCAGAGGCAAGTGCAGCGGTGGAAAGAGCAACCCGGGATTTGTCGTTCCAGCTTGAGCGTGTGCTGGTTACCGAAGACATCGACGAACTGCGGGGAATAGAAGGAGAAGGAACACGAACCTACTACGGCGCTTTTGACCACTTGATCTTGGAAGCCAAAGACGTTTTTTGCTTCCGTAGACGCAGTCGCAGGCCGCCTCTAGACCCAGTCAACGCTCTGCTGTCTTTTCTCTACAGTCTGCTGGCTCACGATTGCAGCGCGGCTTTGGAAACGGTTGGTCTGGATCCACAAGTTGGTTTTCTTCATTCCATGAGGCCCGGACGCGACAGCTTGGCTTTGGATGTCATGGAAGAGCTCAGACCTTATCTAGTGGATCGTCTGTCGTTGTCAATGATAAACACTCGACAACTATCGATCAAAGACTTTGAGGTGCAAGAAGGAGGAGCCGTATTGCTGAACGATGAAGGACGCAAGAAGGTGATTCAGGCATGGCAGAGCCGCAAGAGAGAGCTCATCATCCATCCATACCTGCAAGAAAGGATTGAGATTGGACTTGTGGCGTATGCACAAGCACTACTTCTCGCTAGATGTGTCCGTGGAGATTTGGATGCATATCCGCCATTCCTTTGGAAGTGACGGTGGGGCTTATGATGGTGTTGATTACATATGACGTAAACACAGAAGATCCCGAGGGAAGGAAGAGACTAAGACTGGTAGCCAAGACCTGTGTAGACTTCGGCCAGCGTGTGCAGAAGTCGGTATTCGAATGCTTGGTAGATCCAGTCGAATTTAGGAAACTGAGAACGAGGCTCGAAAGAATCATAGATCCAGAAAAGGACAGCCTACGCTACTACTATCTTGGGAGCAACTGGAAACGAAGAGTCGAACATGTGGGAGCAAAACCGACGTACGACCCAGAAGGGACTCTGTTGGTGGATTAGTGCGAACCTGAAGTAAACATGAATTCCCTGGAGGGTTCGCACTTGGCTCAGGAAGGTTGTTTCGGGCGTTTTAGCCCATGCTTAGGAACCTCCACGGCTAAAACAAAACGAGGTTCGCACAAAGCGCGGTTTTTGTGCCGATGCAGACGGCACTAGAGATGCGTACGTCGCACCCCGCAGGGGTGCGTGGATTGAAACCGCGGGTTCAAGAAAATGATTGCCGCCTTGGCCCGAGGGTCGCACCCCGCAGGGGTGCGTGGATTGAAACGGCACCTGGCCCCGAATCAGGAGAAAAACCTGATAGCGTCGCACCCCGCAGGGGTGCGTGGATTGAAACCTTAGCGGCTTGCCCTCAAGGTTACGCCCTACTGTCGCACCCCGCAGGGGTGCGTG
>JAKPFY010000094.1 GCA_029551185.1 Bacillota bacterium | reverse complement strand
CATTTCCGGCAATGTTGAATCCGAGGAAGTCGTACTGAAGCGGGCTCGGCGGGGCAGGCCCCGAAAGGGAGAAGAAGCTCCGACCAAAACTGTTTGGCGTGCAAAGGCATCAGTTGGGCCGCTGAACGAAGAAGTTTACGGGCACGCAAAGCAGAAGGCTTCGTGCTTTGTTCTGATAACCAACATACATGACGCCGGAGAGTATCCAGCTGACAAAGTGCTCCGCGAATACAAAGAGCAATCATGTGTTGAGCTCAGCTTCAAAGCCATAAAAGAGCCGGAGTTCGTCGGGGCTATGTACGTCAAAAAGCCTGAACGTTTGGATGCTTTGGCTTACGTGGTGCTGCTTGCTGCACTCGTTCGCGCGGTTATGCAGCGACGCGCCAGACGGGCTACGGACGAGCCGCTTCCCATTCCGGGCAAAAGGACTTCAATGCGGCCTACAGCCCGGATGATCTTGGACTCCTTTGATACGATAATCGTTATCATATTGCCCGACGGAACCCGAGCGCTGGCAGATACTCGGCTGTTTCCAGACAAGATGTTCAACGCCCTGGGCATATCTCCATCGGTTTACGTCCACTGTTCAAGCAAAAACTATGATCCATAAATCCAAAACCTTGATGTCCAAGGGTGCCGAAGATCGGTAGCAACGCGGGACCCAGGCTGATGGCGATCACTGGGGAACGTCAGACCCGGGTCCGGGGGGACATAATGTCCCCCCGGACCCGGGCATCCTGCATAAGAACATCCGGGATAGATGAAACAGATGCTACAAGCATTATCGAAGCAACACGTCGTTGGACTTGCGTCAGCATGTTCTACAAGATCCTACAGGTTTACCTACCTAGTGTACTTATATTGGTCAAAGACGGCAATCTTGTCGAGCATTCTCTGCTGCGGAGTCTTGGTCTTGTCGTAGCAGTAAATCGCTTTCTCCCAGTCGCCATAGACAGCGTTGGGGAACATGATGAATTTCCTTCCCCACTCATCACGGATACTGTCAACAGCATCTCTTCTAGCATCGACGCCCTCTTTCACCGGAAATAGATCCGCGAAATCCTCCAGGTTGTCACCTAAGACTAGGACGACTTCGTAGTCCTTTTCTACAGCGGCTCTTCGCGACTCCTTGCTAGAAGCCATGCCGGTCTCTCTAATAAAAACATGATCTTCATCAACCATGGGAAATCCCATCTCCGCCATTCTCAAATACGTGACTTCCCTCAGCGAGGGATCTCTGTTGGTTATGTAAAATACACTTCCACCCTTATCAACAACGTAATTCATGAATTCAACAGCACCTGGCAGCGGCAAGCACGCATCAGAGGCAAGGGACTCCTTAAATGCAGCGTTCGTCCACTCCCCGTCCTGCAACACATCCGCAGTGTACATTACACCGTCAACCAGGGTGTCATCGATATCTGCAATGACGGCTAATTTCTCACCAGGCTCCATTGCTTCCAGGGCCTGATCGAATCTCAAGGTAGCAAGGTTGAAGGATTGCCAGAAACAAGCCCTCGCTTCCGCTGACAGTTGCCAGAGTGCAGCATCGATCTTCTGCTCTCGATCAACGTAGCTGGAGATCCTCAGCGGGTCTTTTGCATACGCAGTCTTTGCGGCGTCATCCCAGACTACGTCACAATCGACGAATTCGAAGGATTGCCGGAATGGAGCTTCATTATCCTCGACAAAAGACACGGTTACTCTGTCGCCTTGAATCCGGAAAACCGCCTTGTGCTGACCATCTAAGGTATAAGTCTCAGCCTCTTTCCCATCCCTCAAAATGCTCAAGACGCCATCTTCAACAAGTATTGTGCAGACGTCGTCTCCGCTCTGCCCGATGGAAACAGGGCATACCACACAAAGCATGAATAGGAATACAAGCACCAGTGATAAGAATCTCGACGTTTTCCGCTTTTCCATTTTGAAGACCCTCCTTATGTATGTGAATGATCAGGGAAAGCGCAATAGTCGGCTCATCAGCGTACCCGTATGGCATCTGCTTTTTGCAGCATCTGAATTGCCTACATCCGCATCCATTGGCATCATATTTCCGGCAAATGGGCCGCGCCTACTCACCCGAAAACCGCTCTTCGACAGAGTAGCTTCGATAGTCCCCGGCAGTCTCAATGGTGCATAGCCCCCGCACCGACCGACAGACAAAACTCCTTAGACTCCCGCTCGCAAGAGGCACTTAGGTCGCGTTACAGCTCTCTTAGATGCTCCAGGATCTCGCGTTCCACAGCCTCATTCACATGGTAGCTATGCTCGTCATCGGGGAAAATTCCGGCTTTCACCTCTTCGTCAAACTTGGCAAAAGCAGCAACCACATCTTTCCCTATTTGCGCGTATTGCTTTACGAACTTGGGAACAAACCGGTCAAACAATCCCAGCAGATCATGCATGACCAACACTTGAGCATCACAATGCGGGCCGGCACCTATGCCCAGGCTCGGGACCTTCAGCCTCTCGGTGATGGCCTGAGCCACAGGATTCGGGATGGCCTCCAAGACTATGCAGAAAGCACCCGCTTCCTCCAGAGCCAGTGCATCTTCAAGCAGCTTCTCAGCGGCAGTTAGGTCCTTACCCTGGACTCTGAAGCCGCCCAGCTGCGAGCTGCTCTGAGGAGTCAGCCCTATGTGCCCCATCACCGGGATCCCGGCTTTGACTATGGCGGCTACTGTGTCCGCCACTTGCACCCCGCCTTCCAGCTTGACGCAATCCACCTCAGCTTCCTTCATCAGCCGGCCAGCATTCTCCACAGCCTTCTCTGGGCTCACTTCATAGGCGAGGAAAGGCATATCCCCAACGATAAACGTGTTCGGCGCCCCGGCAACTACAGCCTTGGCCAGTAGGATCATTGTATCCAGCTCTATAGGGACAGTACTCTTGTAACCCAACATCACCATTGCCGCCGAATCTCCAACCAGTATCATTTCTATGTCGGTCTTGTCCACTTGAGTGGCAAAGGCGTAGTCGTACGCTGTAACCATCGTGAACTTCTTGCCCTGCCTTTTCATTTCCAGAAAATCCAGAACTGTGGACTTCTTCTTTGTTCTCGCCATTCTGCTTCCCTCCCTAAATCTGCCGATCATAGCTTTCTTCTATGGCCTTTATCAGACTGCTCACCACACGGTTGACGGGTGTAGGCACGTTGAGTCTCTCGCCCTCTCTGACTATGGCGCCATTGATAAAGTCAATCTCAGTCTTCCTCTTATTCCTAACGTCCTGCAGCATGGAGTTGATATTGCCACTAGTTTTCTCACAGATCGCGGCCACCTCATGAGACATGTCTTCATACATAAGTTCAATTCCCTTTTTAGCGGCAACCTCCGTGGCTTCCGCCACCAATTCCCTCTGAAGGGCCAGGCTATGCTTCCCCTTGAGAAGCTCCCCATTTCTCACATTGAGCAACGTCCCCAAAGCGTTGATCCCAACATTTATCATGAGCTTGCTCCATATCAGACCCATCACATTGGCAGAAGTATCGGTTTTGACCCCTGCCTCAGTGAGAACCCGAGCTAGCTCATCAATTCGTTTCGTGATCTTGCCGTTCAATTCCCCAATGATAGTAGGTCCTATCCCAGCATGGCACACTCTTCCGGGGCCTAAGATGTTGGCTCCATAGGAAGTAGTCCCGGCGACTATTTTTTCTTCACCGAGGATGTTGCTGAGTATCTCCACGTTTCCCAGGCCGTTTTGAAGAGTCAAGACTGTAGTATTCTCACCTACCAGTAATGAAACGTTTCTCGCTGCGCTCTCAGTGTGATACGATTTGACAAAGAAGATGAGCAGGTCAGATGTGCCGGCGAGCTCATCTGGCTCAATTGTTGCTTCAACTTTGATGCATCTATCCCCGCTCAGCCCTTCTATCCACAGCCCCCTGCTGTTGATCGCCTCCACATGCTCTTGCCATACATCAATCAGGCATACATCATTTCCTGCCTCGGCAAGCAGGCCGCCAAACAGAGAACCCATTGCTCCTGAGCCGACAACGTCAACTCTCATTTGCCACCATTCTCTCCATCGTTTTTTCGGCAACCGTCATCAGATTGCGGAGTGGGCCTCTCGACTTCGCCGTGCTCTGCGACACCCTGGCCCATGGTCCCGAGCCCCGGCCCCAACGGTTGCCCATACTAGAAGCGCGACAGCTCGTGTCTGAGATTGAACAACTCATATCCGCCCCTCGGGGCAGGGAAGTCTTTTATCGCCAGCCAAAAATCGCCGTTGTCCAGGACCGACACCATGCTCCACAGGTTAGAAAGGCAAGCGCTGAACGAACCTCTCTTGTTACTCTTATAGAAGGGCACATTTTCTGCATACTTCACCGTGCGGGAGTACATGCATATGGTTACGCCATAGTTCCTCCCAGGGTGCTCTTCCTCCCAATCTCGCTCCTCTCCTGTGTAGGGGTCGACTCTATCACTCAATATCTGCTTGCCGATTTCTTCGTCTATTCTCCCGTAGTATTCTTCGAGCAACTGCTCATACCTGACGAACCTGCCCGCTCCCGAGATGTACGGATTGTCGGCATCATACAGGCTCTCTTGCCATTCGTCTATTGTGCTAACATCGCCCATTCGAAGGCTAGGAGCCTGGTTTCCCACCATGTTGTAGCCACTATACCCTTTCCATCCGGGATAGCAGTTGTAGTGGTTCGTTGTCCAGAGGACATCCCGACCCTGCTCTGGATATCGAACTCCGATTTCAGTTGCGGATGCTTCGACTACCACGGATTTGCTTTTCTTTGCATCGGCAACATGGTAGTTGATCCCGGTGCATCGGGGGTAAACCGTAAGAATGTCTATTGCATCCTCCACTCTGTGAGCGTTCGAGAGAATAAGCCTGGACAGGATTCCGATCCCACATCCCTTCAATGTCTCGTTCACTGAAGAGCTGCGATGGGTCATCATCTCGACACCATCTTCATTGATGCCGCCATCAATAGCGATCATGCCTGGATGCGTGATGAAGGCATGACCGTAGCCCCTGTCAGGTTTGGCGATGACCAGCACGCGATGCTCTGTCGCTCCTGGTATGTTTAGATTGTCCATGTTCTTTCCGAAGATCATTCTGCCATTGACAGTAGCGTCTCCCCAGGCTGAAAAGCTGCTGCACCCTGGTGGATATGCATGCCTAGCCGAATCCTTACATGGATCAGTAGGATCCGGCCGCGCATAGAAACACCACTGGTCATACATGGTGTTCCAAAGAACCACATCGTCATAGTCCAAGTTAGATCCCTCGGCAGCAATGCCGTCTGCAATTCCTCTCATCTCTTCCCTGTATTCCAGCGGTATGTAGCCTTCAGCAGCCTCCTTGCCCTTGCGCAGAACCTCAAAAGCCTCGTCCATACTGCAATCAAGAGCCATGGCAATCACAGAAGCGGCCCCGGTAAGCCCATCAGGTATGACTTCTGAGATCTCCTTTGCCAGCAAGAAGCCGTGCTGGTATCCTCTCTCATAGGGTTCTCCCGAGATATGCAACACCTTTATGCCCCTGTTCATCTCGAGAAACCCGCTCTCTCTCATCTTTATCGTCTTCAGAATCTCAGTCATTTCAGCTTCCTCCTAACGGAGCCTGTGCCTCTCATCAGCGATTTCACCCTGCCCTAAGCGTGCCTCCTGCAATGCAGCGGTGGCGCTGACAAAGACTGTTCGACCGGACAAAAACACCCAGACTAATAGAGAGGCTACAAGCTGCAGATTTGCGTACAAGCCGCAGCTTGCAGCCGGTTTCAATACTGGCATCCCAGGTGGTTCAACCGTCATGTCCTTTCATGAAGCAATGAACCACAAGTCTCAGCCATCCAATCACGTTACTTCCATGGTTTGAAGTAGTCGACGTACTGCTTTGCTCCGTCCTTTATGATGAAGAGAAATGTACCCTTATCCGTGGGCACTCCATCCTTCATGGACCAGGTTAACTGCACCCCTTCGAAATTCTGTATGTTTCGGATATACTCCCTTATCATCGTTCTTTCTTCCTTCAGCTTCTTGGGATCTCCGGTCACAGGTGTATTCTCCAAAGCCTCTTTGATCATGTACACGCAGTCGTAATATACGGTTGACAACGAGACTGGCTCCATGCCGCCATGAGCCCGCTTGTAGGCTTCCTTGAACGACACCCAGCGCTCAGTCTCCATCTGCGAGTCAAGGTACGAATAGATGTAAACTCCATTCAACTTCTCTCTTCCGGTGGTGTAGAGTGGCATATCATCTGCGCTGCTGAAGACGATTATCTTGGACTTGTCCGTCCACCCATACTTCTCCAGCTCAATGATTATCTTTGCGGCCTTCTCCGATGTGCACGTAAGCACGAACCCGTCGGGCTTCTGAGCAAGAGCCCTTACGACAAGAGGGCCAAAGGTGACCGCATCAGTTGGCACCTCAATTTCGACAGTCTTAACTCCTACTGAAGCCAAGCCCGCAGCATGAGCATCCGCCATTCCAGGCCAACATGCCCATCTCTCAACAAACTGCACGACCCGTTTCATTCCGGGATTTCGCTGGGCCCAGCCAGCGAGAACCGGAGGTAAGGTCTTGTCCGATCCTGAATCCCATGCAACAGCGTAAGGGAAAAACTGGCTCTGGTATTCGTAGGTTGTAGACGCGATCATGCAGAGTAGGCCGTTCTTCACTGCCAACGGCATTGCCGCCATTATGCAGGCCTCCGGAACAGGGCCTAGTGCCACAAGGCTCTTGTTGACGATTTTGGCCATCTGTTCAATTGCCTTTTCCGGACTGACTCCAGTATCAAGATCCACGATCTTGATAGGCTTCCCTTTAACTCCGCCCTTCTGGTTGATCTCATCCGCAGCTCTATGAGCGCTCCACGCCATATACTCACCGATACTGGCAATAGGACCTGTGAGGCAGTTCAGGAAAGGTATCTCCCACTGATCCACCACAACTTTGCTAGAAGGTGCGCCCAGGGCGCCGGAACCGCCCACACACATCATGAGAGCGATCGCCAATAACACGCTACCCAGCGACTTGCAAAGCTTTCTCACTCTTTTATTCCTCCCTTAATAGATACAGTCTGTGGTCTTGCGCGGAACCTCTCTCCAACCTTGACCAACATTTTCTTGGTTATCAGTCCGCCCGGCAATACCAGAATGACGACGATAAGTGTAACTGCGTAAATGACTTGAAGCCATGAAGCGACAGCGGTGGGAAGAATCAAATGCAGACCTTCGAAAACGGGGACTGAGATTACCACCCCCCACATAGTGCTGTGCCCGCCTGCAAACAGCATGCACATAAGGGTGCCTATGACACCCAGATTAAAGAACTCCGGAAACAGACTGCCTATGAGAAACGCGTAAAGGCTTCCTGCAAGTCCGGCAAGCCCGCCTGCAATGATTTGGAACAGCATGCCCAACCGCTTCACGTCGACTCCCAGCGCACTCGCGGCATCTCTGTCTACAAAGACCATGGATGCCGCTCTTCCCAGCCGGGAATTGTCTATGCGGTAAATGAGCAATCCGGCAACCGCAAGGCAAAGATAGGCTAGTAGTAATAAGTTATTAACCTGAGGAATGCCAAAAAAGCCCAATGTTCCACCCAGGGCACGCGTGTTCTCAATAGCTGTCTTCATAATAAACAGGACCGTTAGGCCGACTATGACCACAGTGAAACAGGGAGCATCGCCAATGGCGAACGAGGGAAGCAGACAGATCAACATGCCAATGGCTGTTCCCACCAGGAGTGTGAGCGCAAATGGCCACGACCACTGCCGCGCCGCATAGCCGGAGAAGTAGGCGGATGCCATCATGCAGGAAACGACCAAGTGGTGTAGCTGGCCAACTCGGTATGGCAAGTAGAACGCCCAACACATAAGGATATTTATGGCCGTGAATGACAGGAAATAATATATTACAGGGGACAATTTTCCAGCCTCCTTTGTCGTTGTCGGATTGACAGGACAGAAATATAGTGTAGAGGCTATATCTGAATGCCAAACAACCCTTCAGGCTTTATCAACATGATTATCAAGATCATCATGAAGGCAATGGCATTTGACCAGGACCCCGGGAGATATCCCATGGCCAGGCTTTCGGCTATTCCAAGAAGCAGTCCACATACGAGACCCCCCTTGAGATTACCGAGGCCTGCCAGTATGGAAACGGCCACTACCTTCATAGCGACAAAATCACCAAGGCTCGGGGAGGCTGAACCCAACAGTCTGGCAAAGAGCACAGCCGTAACGCCTCCCAAGAGACCTGCTATGGCATAACTCAGAATCCGCGTCTTGACAACAGGTATGCCTATGATAGACGCAAGGACGCTGTTTTCGCTTAATGCCCTGAACACTCTGCCTTGCCTTGTCCGGTACAGGAGGTAGAAAAAGAGCGCAACAGCAGCAATGCCTCCGATCAGAGCGTACGCTTGCCCGACAGAAAAGGTGATTAATCCGAAGTTCAGTACGCTCTTCCCTACCCAGTCTGTTGGGAAGGCGATAGGAAACCCGTAGTTAAGCGCATGGGACATCACATCTGTAATCAAAAGAGCTATGCTTATTGACACGACAAAAGAAACGTTGATGTCGAGTCCATGCTTCTTCGAAAGAGCGCGGAATATGGGCTCAATTGCAACATTCACTATGACGCAGGATACAATACTGGCGAGCACAACTAGAAACATGTTGTTGGTATACTTCAGCATGCCCCAGCAGACATACATAGAGAGCACCACTAGATGGGGATATGCGAATTGGATGATCTTCGCCACAACGAGCATCAAGTTAAAACCTAGCACCAGCAGAACATAAATGCTACCCAGGGATAGGCCATTTAGTAGCTGAGCCACAAATATCTCCATAGCGCGTCGTCTCCTTAACTTTAGTCATGCTACACGTTGCCGCCTAAATAGGCATGTCGCACTTTCGGATTGCCCATTAGTTCCTTCGCGGGGCCCTGGAACAGCACTCTACCAGTCTCCATAACGTAGGCGTGATCGCCAAACTCTAGCGCCTTCTTGGCGTTCTGCTCCGCAAGAAGAATCGGATACCCCTTTTCGTTCAAATCACGCAAAATGTTGAATATCTCGCTTATCACTTTTGGAGCAAGGCCCAGGGAAGGTTCGTCCGCCATGAGCAATTTGGGCTTTGACATGAGAGTTCGGCCGATCGACAGCATCTGCTGTTCTCCCCCGCTAAGGGTGCCGGCAATCTGATTCCTTCTTTTATAGAGGACAGGGAACGACTCGAAAACACTCTCCAGGCTGCTGCTGACTTCCTGAGGATAATGGTAGCCCCCTACTTGCAGATTCTCCAAGACAGTCATAGTGGAAAAAACCAGATGGCCCTCGGGTATGAGGCCGATACCGGAACCAGCCACTTTGTCCGTGCTCGTATTGGTGATGTCATTCCCCATGAAGACAATCCTGCCGGTGTGGACCTTCTGAAGGCCCATAATCGCTCTGAGCAATGAGGTTTTGCCGGCGCCATTGGCTCCAACCAAGGATACAATCTCTCCTTCATCAACCTCAATGCTGACATCATCTAGCGCCTGTATTGGCCCATAGGATACAGAGATGCCTTCAACTCTCAACACATTCTTCTTCACCGAGATAAGCCTCCATTACCTTCGGATCGTTTTGTATTTGTCTTGGATTTCCTTCGCTTATTTTCTCTCCAAAGTTGATCACGGTGACCCAGTCACAGACATCCACTACCAAACTGACGTCATGACTGACCAGGATTACGGTTACTCCGCTGTCCCTCACGTGCCTGATAACGCCCTTCATTTCTTCTGTTTCCATAATTCCCATTCCCGAAGTAGGCTCATCCAAAAGCAGCAGCTTCGGATCAAGCACCAATGCACGGGCTATCTGTACTAACTGACGTTCTACCCAAACGAGGTCGTCAGCCCAACGATGCGCAGAATCTTTCATTCCCAAAAAGTCCAAGGCTTCCATGGCTTTTTGCCTGATCTCTCTTTCCTGAGTTCGAAAAACGCGAGGCTGCAGAATAAATGATCTTATCGGATCAGTCTCACAGTAGTAATACATGCCTGCCATCACATTCTCGAGAACAGTGTCAGCCATCATTCGTGCAGCCTGAAACGTCCGACCAAGGCCCATCCTGGCAATGGTGTGCGCAGGAAGGTTAGTCGTGTTCACTGAATTGAAGTAGACTTCGCCTTCGCTCGGCGGCAATAGCCCAGAGATAACATTGAAAAACGTGGATTTACCTGCTCCATTAGGGCCAATCAGACCATGGATTTGGCCCTCACCAACAGTAATGTCTAATTTGTCGAGCGCTTTGACGCCGCTGAAATGCTTGCTCAGCCCGACAGTTGAGAGGATTGACCCCTTTGTAGTCATCCCAATCAAAGCTCCTCTGCTTTCCAAATCGTTAGTTATTGCTTCTAGCCTGTTTTGGTTGTCTTCCCATTTCGACAGGCAGGTACTTTCTCCTGCCGTATTTGGAAACCGTGTTTCTATTTCTGACACATGTGAGCTGTGCGAGCAAGGACTTTTGCTCAGGTGGGATGTGCATTTCTACTACACTTACATTTCCAAGCTTATTCAGATTAACGAAGATCAATTGCCATACCGCCACTAATCATGGGCATTAGTAAGCAGCTTCTTCTTAAATTCCAATCGGTCTTACCGTTTCTATTGCCGACATGTCTGGGGAATAAGTTGTTCAATGTCTAGAATGGAAATATCGATATCTCTTCTTATGTGCACAGAAGTCCTTTAGCACCACACAAAAGCCGATGTTCTCTGATACTTGGCTCCACGGACCAGGAAGCGGAATCATCTTGTTGCTCTAACAAAGCTAGACACCGTCATACAATCAACCACAGACAGATAATTGCATAGAGCAATATTGTAGTTCTCCACCGGATGTTCTCCCAATAAGCGCTTGAAATCTGACGCATCCAGCTCAGTCGCAGGCTCCTGTGTTACCCTCCCTCATTACCTCAAGCCTTGCAAAGCTTAGATATCGTTCACCGCCAGACACCCCGGAACAGAACTCGCAGCCCTAACTGCCCTGACCACCGCCGCTGCAAGGGCCTGAGCGGCTACGGAACCAATGGTGGTGATATCCGCTGCCCTGTCCCCCGAAAGGCACTTTTCGGCCGTGGACAAGCAGAATACTGTGTCCCCGTCGTACATGGTGTGCGCCGGTACAATCGCCCTGGCGAGCCCGTTTTGGGCCATCTGGGCAACTTTGTTGGCACCCTCTTTGTCCAGGACCGCATCTGTGGCCACAACTGCAACAGTGGTGTTGGTGCCGAGTCTGTCCGGGACTTGCACGGTATTCACATGATTCCGGCTTGCGCCGGGACCAATGAAAGTCTTGCTGCTCCGGTCATACGCTCCCGCCACGATCTGCCCTGACCAGGGATTAATCACATCCCCCAGGGAATTGACGACTACCAGGGCCCCAACAAGCACCGGTTCCGCCTCCCCGCCGGGGTCGACTTGAAGTTCTGCCACATATGTCCCGAGCCCGCCCTTCATGGCATACTCCTGGCCACCAATCTTGCCTACGGTGGCGCCAGCCCCGGCGCCGATGTTCCCCTCACCCTTCGGCCCCGAGTAGGCAGCGCGACACGCCGCATAACCCATAGCGGCATCGGGACGAACTTTGGGATCGCCTATCCCCAGATCGAAAATGACCGCAGCACCCACAATAGGCACGATACCGAAAGGTGTGGAAAAGCCAACTCCCTCTTCCTCGAGGAACTTCATGACGCCGGACGCAGCATCCAGACCATAGGCGCTTCCTCCCGCAAGGACCACGCCCTGAATTCTCTCCACCTGATTGCATGGACGCATCAGATCGGTCTCACGTGTCCCAGGCGCCGAGCCCCTGACGTCGACACCAGCCACTGCTCCACCCGGCGTCAGCACGACTGTGCAGCCAGTCAACGCCGCCTCATCCTGGGCATGGCCCACAAGCAAACCTCGAATTCGGGTTATGTCGTGCACGCTCAATCGCCTCCAGTCGCCCTGGCCGACCCTGGCGCAGGGTTTGCCTGTCTATTCGCGCGTAATGGTCCCTTCCCACGTGGAGACGCTCTTTACAGCCTCGGCTGTCCCCAGCCATCTGGTGGTCACTGACTTGGTTTCAGTGTAAAAGGCCATTCCATCAGTTCCCATTACGTGGAGATCACCATAGAACGACTCCTTGTGCCCGCAAAAGGGAAAGACTGAGATCGGGACGGGAATTCCTACGTTGATGCCGACCATGCCTCCGTGAGTACGCCGCATGAATTCCCGGGCCCAATGCCCACTCTCCGTAAAGATGCAAGATCCGTTTGCAAACGGGTTGGCATTCATCAGCGCCAGGCCTTCCTCGAAGTCCTTCACCCGCTTTACACAGGCTACGGGGCCGAATATCTCGCTGTCGCCGACTGTCATTCCTGGCATCACATGGTCAAATATAGTGGGTCCCAGGAAATATCCGCCTTCAAAGCCCTGCACTATGACATCTCTCCCATCGAGCACCAACTCAGCACCTTCTTCGATGCCCTTTTCGATCCAGGCGATCACGGAATCCTTGTGCTCTGCAGATACTACGGGACCAAGCTCTGTGGCAATGTCGTAGGCACAACCGATCTTCCGCTCCCTGGCAAACTGGACGAAATAGGACATGAACTCGTCGGCAACCTCTTCCTCCACGACCACAACCGGAAGAGCCATGCATCTCATCCCGGCACAACCAAATGAGGAGTTGACGATCACACGCGCCGCCATCTCGAGATTGGCGTCTCGCAGAACGAGTCCATGGTTTTTCGCTTCGCCCAGGCACTGAACGCGCTTCTGGTTAGCGGCTGCCGTAGCATAGATGTGCCGGCCCACCACGGAAGAACCCACATACGATACTCCTTTCACATCTGGATGCCTGAGAAGCAGTTCGGCCTCGACGCGGCTGGTGGTGACGAGATTGACTACACCTTCAGGGAGGCCAGCCTCGTAAAGCAACTCCAACATGCGAATGGCGGTCATCGGGGTCTGGCTGGCCGCCTTCAGCACGAAGGTGTTTCCCGTAGTGATGCAAAGCGGAATCATCCACCCGAAAGGAATCATGGCAGGAAAGTTGAATGGGACGATTCCTGCGAAGACTCCCAGGGGTTCTCTGTAAGTAACCGTGTCAAATCCCTGGGAGACGTTCATCAGTGATCTGCCCTGCATTGTGACAGGGACAGCGCAAGCTAGCTCTACAACCTCAATGGCTTTGAGGACATCACCTCGAGCCTCATTCCAAGTCTTCCCCAATTCCTTGCAGACGCTCAGGGTCAGCTCGTCAAGGTGCTCTTCAAGCTTAGCCTTGAATTTGAACATCAGCTGGGTTCTTTCTGAGACCGGGGTGTCCGCCCAGCCTTGAAAGGCCACAGTAGCAGCTTCCACCGCGGAGTTTACCTCCTCAACCGTGCAACAAGGGGCTTCCGCTATTATCTCTCCAGTGCTGGAATTGGTAACAGGCATGAATTTGGTGGTCGCCGAGTCTCTCCATTCACCGTTAACACAGTACTTGAGCCGGCGTACTGACGACATATCTCACACCTCCGCCACGCTATTTACTATAGGAGCGCGAAGGCCTTGTCGAGAATCTCGACGGCCTGATCTACATCGGACTCGGTCACTATCATAGGTGGAGTAAGTCTTATCACGTTATTGTACAGCCCGCCCTTGCCTATAAGGAGACCCAGGTCCTTGGTGTTCTCAAAAACCTTGAGCACGAGATCGGGAGCAGGTACCTTGTTCTCACCCACAAGCTCCAGTGCCTGCATGAGACCCATGCCACGCACGTCACCAATGCACTCATACTTCTCCTGGAGCCTAAGAAGACCCTCACGCAATCTTGCGCCTACCTTTTCAACATGAGCAGGTATGTCGTTTTTGACTATGAGATCCAAGGTTGCCTGAGCCGCCACCATGCTCACTGGATTTCCGCCGAATGTGGAGATCGTTGGACCATGCCAGGAGTCTGCCACCTCGGAAGTGGCAATCACCGCTCCGATGGGGGCACCATTGGCAAGGCCTTTGGCGAACGTCATGATATCGGGCTCGACGCCCCAGTGCTCGATTCCAAACATCTTTCCGCCCGTGCGGCCCCAAGCTGTTTGGACTTCATCTGCTATAAAGAGCCCGCCGTACTTCCGAATGATAGAAACCGCTTCCGCGAAATACTCCTTCGGAGGCGTTATGAACCCACCTACTCCCTGGATAGGCTCTGCAATGAAAGCAGCAATTCGGCCTGAAGTAGATGTGCAAATCAGTTCCTCGATGTCCTTCGCACATTCGAGGTCGCAGTTTGGGTAAGTCCTGCCGAAGGCGCAACGATAGCAGTAAGGGCTGTGCGCATGTTTGACATTTGCCCATAAAGCCTTGCCCTGCCGCCAGGGAGCATGAGCCGTCAGGGACATGGCCAGCGCGGAACGGCCACTATAAGCATGGCGCAGCGCCACAATCTCGTCATTTCCTGTATATATCGTGGAGAGCAGAACGGCCGTTTCGTCGGCCTCAGTTCCGCTGTTGACGAAGAAGCACTTCTGTAGCTTGCCCGGAGCAATTCTTGCGATTTGTTCTGCCAGTTCCACCATGGGTCTTATGATGTACACTGTTGAGGTATGCTGAAGGGTTCTTACCTGTTCCACTACGCGACTAATGATCTCCGGATTGCAATGTCCCATGCTCACAGTGAGAATTCCACCGAAGAAATCAAGATACTGCCTGCCAGCATCGTCGTAAAGGTATTTGCCCTCTCCCTTTTCCAGGACCAAAGGTTCCTCGTAGTAGGTAGACAACGCAGGGAAGATGTACTGGTTCATCTTCTCAGACAACTTGTGCATAGAGCATGCCTCCCAAACTAGATTTCGTTCTGCGACAGCCACACGCTGGCGCGTACACGGTGACCCCGAACGCTAGTCTGCTTCAAAGGACATGCCATCCACCCTCCTCTCCCGCTACCTCAGTAATACAACGCTCGCCTGTTCACGAAGTTAAGTGTCAGGTTCCATTCGAAGCTTCGCCGCGAGATGATGCCAGTATCACTTGCCTTGTTATGCGAACCTCACAGAAAAGCACCAAATAGTGACATAGCCCTCTCACTGAAACCGGATGCAGTTTCTATATCTAAACTCGGTTTCTATTCTGGCCAAATTCAACGCACATTGCACAATTCCTTCCACTAAATCTTGCCATATCTACAAGTAAATCAAGGAGTTGGGGTGTTGTAGACGAGGGCAATGCCTATAGGCGAAGGTGTGCTGCAATAGCAATGCATGGAAACCCTAAGACCTGCACACAAGTGTTTCCGAGATGCGCTCTGCAGCTTTGATGACTTCATTGGCGAGCTGGGGAACTGTCTCACGGTTGATTCTGATAGTCGGCCCAGCCACGCTTATCGCCGATACGACCACGCCGTCTCTATTGCGTACGGGGGCGCCCACACACATGATGCCTGGCTCGTTTTCTTCATTGTCTAGGGCGTATCCCCTGGTACGGACGAGAGCCAGCTCAGCTAAGAGGTCATCGATATCACAGATGGTGTTCGGTGTGAACCTGCGCATCGGCTTCCCCTCCATTAGGCGGCGGACTTCGTCGTCAGTCAGTCCCGCAAGCAACGCCTTGCCTGTGCCAGTGCAATAGGCAGGACGGCGAATACCTACTGCTGTTACCATCCTCAACGATGCATTGCTCTCCACCTTGTCAAGGTACAGAACATCAGAACCCTGTAACACCGCTAAATGTGCTGTTTCATTGATCTTCTCGACGAGTGATCGTAGGATGTCGTGGGCGCCCCTGCGCTCCGTTATTTGATTGCCTGCAGCATGGCCAAGCTCGAAGAGGGTCTTCCCAAGCCTGTACTTCCCGGTTTCTCCGTCATGCTCCACATAGCCTTTGGAACAGAGTGTATAAAGCAGCTTGAAGGCCATTCCTTTGTTTATCATAGTGCTTCGACTCACGTCTATAAGGCGCATCTCGCCGTTGTCCTTGAGTGCCTCCAGAATGGTGAATGCTCGCTCCACTGAGCGTACAGTGTACTTCTCGGCGTCGGTTGTCATAAATCAGTTCACTCCTGCCTTGAGGTCCTGGTCTGCTAAACTACAAATGCTCATGCTTAGCAGCCAATTTGAAATCTCGAAACCATATTACCATTTTGACGCCACTTTTGCACCTATGGAGCAAGGGTGCTAAAGCTCGACTCGTTCTGGGATCGTGCCACATATAGTGTTTTGGCAGGTCTAAGAACGCCAGCATAGCGATGGATGCTTGCAATTGCCTGGCAGTCCCTGAGATGACACAGCCTAATTTGCCCAGGAGAAGAAGCAAGCGGTTTGCATGAACGGAACGGTTTGTGGATCAACGCAATAACGCCTGGTAAACGTGATGACGAGAAGAGACTGAAGCATCATGTGTCTTGCAAAGAGGTTTGCGATTGAAACACGGTTTCCTGTCCTGAACCCCTTGCACAGTCTTTTCAGACAGGTTCTTCAAGTTTGGCCTGTCGATGAGATAATTCCACGCGGAAAGGACGGGGCCGATCTTCGGCACCCTTGGACATCAAGGTTTTGGATTTATGGATCATAGTTTTTGCTTGAACAGTGGACGTAAACCGATGGAGATATGCCCAGGGCGTTGAACATCTTGTCTGGAAACAGCCGAGTATCTGCCAGTGC
>JAKPFY010000065.1 GCA_029551185.1 Bacillota bacterium | reverse complement strand
TTGACGAATACGGATCCGTGCTTCATGTGCACGGGCCGAAACGGTGCAGAGCAACGGACATAGAGACCTTAGCGTATCCTGGTTTTCCCACAGACCTTCAGCCACAGTTTGTTGCAATGATGACTAAAGCGGAAGGCGTATCCACCATTGTGGAAACGAGGTTTGAAAGCAGATTCGGATATGCGGACGAGCTGAGAAGGATGGGCGCGGATCTTCAGGTGGATAGGGATACCATTATCGTCAGAGGGGTGGAGAGACTTACCGGAGCTCCCGTGGAAGCGCCCAGAGATATTCGCGGCGGTGTAGCCCTTCTCCTTGCAAGCCTTGTTGCAGAGGGCGAGACGGAAATTCACTGTATTGAATATATTGACAGAGGATATCATCATATTGAAACAAAGCTTGCTTCCCTGGGTGCCAAAGTCAAGAGAATTGACTGATGATTAGGGGGAAGGATATGATATCATCTCTCATCCGTCAAGTTCGATGTGCCGGTGTGTGGCTTGTTCTCGTGACTGTGATTATATGGACATCCCCGGTGGAATCCGAGGGAGCAAATAGCTGCGTCACGGTCTGTCAAAGCAGGCATGATGTGTGGGATGTGATGGTGAATGGGCACATAGTGCTGAGAATGCGCTATCCTAACGGAGGCATGTCCCCTGCGGAAAGGGCAGACTGTATAGGGGAGAGGCTGCGGGAGGCCTTTGCTCAGGCAAGCTATGAGGATATTAGGCCGGCTGTAGTAAGAGGCAGTTTCGTTGTAGTTATAGGAGCAAGACATATCGTCACCTGTGACGCTGAACACGCAAGAGCTAATAATAGTTCGTGTTATGCATTAGCCTTGAAGTGGGCTAATAACATGCGCCTTGCGCTAGGCGGCTCTGCCCTTGACAGCTGCGATAAAGGCCACCTTGTATCCCTCGACGCAGTACATCCTTACGGAATATCGGTGGGCCGGGCTTCGTGGTACGGCGGGCGTTGGAACGGACGACTTACCGCAAACGGTGAGATCTATGATGAAAGGAGCCTGACTGCTGCCCATCGCACTCTGCCTTTCGGGTCGATTGTCAGGGTCACCAATCTTGTGTGCGGAAAGCAGGTGGTAGTCAGGATCAACAATAGGGGTCCGTACATTGCCGGTCGGGAGATAGACCTTTCCAGGGCTGCTGCGGAGGCTATAGACCTTATCGGTCCCGGAGTCGTGGACGTAGCGGTTGAGGTCATAGGCACCGGAAGATAGGATGACAATACGACAATACATAGCTAATCAGCTATCGAGGCCGTCTGTTGTATGTTTCGCTGCTGTCTTTATGCATGGCTGCAAATTGGGAAGAGAGCCTAGCCAGAGGCTGGGCTCTACTGTTATAATAACGAAGAGTGTATATAACGGGTTACTATTATGTATTCTTAAACGTGGTAGTTTGCGTTTTTCATCGGAAGCGGTTATGGTTAAATGAATAAGGTTTTGGGATTTAGTTAAGAGATTATGAGTCATACAAAAGATTAACCAACTACATGAAGGTGAAGGAATGGCTGAAGGGGTACGGGTCAGGTTCGCGCCTGCGCCTACAGGGCATCTTCATATCGGAAATATTCGCACATGTTTGTTTAACTGGCTTTTTGCAAGACACCATAACGGGCAAGTGATCCTTCGAATAGAGGATACAGATGTCGCCAGATCTCTGGATGATGCATGCGAGACCATTGTTGACGATCTTCGCTGGCTTGGCCTGGATTGGGATGAGGGGTACGCTGTAGGAGGCCCATACGGTCCTTACCGGCAGAGTGAGAAACTGAATGTTTATCGGAAGTATGCAGAGACTCTGATCTCCCGAGGCGATGCATATCTTTGTTACTGCACTCCTGAAGAGCTTGAAGAGGAACGAAAGGCATATCTGGCCAAAGGCAGGATGCCTCGTTACAGCGGGAAGTGTCGGAATTTGACGAGGGACCAGATTGCCAGGTTGTCCATGGAAAGGACGCCTGTGGTGAGATTTCGGGTCCCTGTGGATACAGTAACCTTGGATGACATGGTAAAAGGCGAAATCAATTTTGACAGCAGCACTATCGGGGATTTTGTGATCATGCGATCAGACGGTTTTCCTACTTATAACTTTGCTGTAGTTGTAGATGACGCCGAGATGAAAGTGACTCATATAATCAGAGGGGACGAACACATTTCCAATACTCCCCGTCAGATAATGCTCTATGAGGCTCTTGGCTTTCCTGTTCCTAAGTTCGGCCACGTAGCTATGATATTGGGCCCGGACAGGACAAAGCTCAGCAAGAGACACGGAGCGACGTCCATTGCCTACTACAGGGAGGCAGGCTATTTGCCCGAGGCGATTCTGAATTACCTGGCGCTTTTAGGGTGGACCCCTGGGGATACTCGCGAAATAATGGATATACAGGAGGTTGCAGCCGAGTTTTCACTGGACCGAGTCAGCAAAAGCCCGTCCGTATTTGATCCTAAGAAGCTTGATTGGTTCAACTCCCATTACATTCGCATGTCTGACCCGGACAGACTCTTGGACATGGCTTTGCCCTACTTAGGCAGATTTGGAATTGCCGAGGATTCGCAGGTTGAAGGCGAGGAACGAGAAAGACTTAAGAAAATCGTCGTATCAGTGAAGGACTCCATTTCAAATCTATCTGAGATTCCTACGGAAGTGCCCTTTTTCTTTGGTGACAGTGTAGAGATGTACGAGGAATCCGCTAAGAAGTGGATTACGGGTCCCACTGGGAAACCTGCGCTTACCGAGTTCGTTCAGGTGTTTTCTTGCGCTGATACTACAGAATTCAGCCAGGAAGAAATCCAGGCAGGGTTGAAGAAGATCATTGACGACCTTGGGGTCGGCGCAAGAAAGGTCCTAATGCCTATCAGGTCTGCTCTTACAGGACGAACAAAAGGGCCTGA
>JAKPFY010000087.1 GCA_029551185.1 Bacillota bacterium | reverse complement strand
CAATCATGCACAGCTAGAACCCTACGATCTCGTCAACCCACTTCTCGATCAAGCGCTGACGATGTTCGCCCGCCCATTCCAGATCGAGATCGAAGAAGTTAGCTCCTTCGAGATTGACCAGTTCGGAGACCTCAGCCTCAGGATGCACAGGCAGGAAACCGATGCCATTCTTTGCATACAGGCTTTGAGCTTCAGGAGTTACCATCCAGTCCATGAATTTCTTTGCTAAGTCCTGATTTGGACCGTTCTTTACGAGGGCCATAGACTCAACGGATACTACAGAACCCTCTTTGGGGAAGCTGATTACAACATCGTAACCGCGGCTTGCGGTTTCAATGCTGTCAACCAGGAAGAATACACCAGATGTTGCTTGACGAGTAGCAACAGGGACCGTTCCGCCGCCACCGCTCTTGGTGTAGACTTGGACGTTTTCATGGAGTTTGGCCATGTAGTCAAACGCCTCGTCTTCGCCACCGAGAGCCAAAACGATAGAAGCAATGCGATTGAAACCGGTTCCAGAAGTACGCGCATCAGCCATCTGCAGGCCGTTCCGGTACGCTGGATCGAGCAAGTCATACCATGAAGATGGAGCCTTCATGTTGTTTTCTTCTAAGAACTCCCGGTTCGTTAAGAAAACAATCGGATTCAGGGCAATGCCAGTAAAGTAACCTTCTGGTTGCCGGTACATTGCCGGAATAGCTTCTACACCGTTCGGAACATATGGCTCCAGCACGCCTTCACTGATGGCAGCAGCGAAGGTGTCAGCGGGTCCACCGAAAACCATAGATACACGTGGGTTGTTCTTCTCAGCAATCAGTCGGGCCAGAACTTCACCAGCAGAGTGACGGACAAAGTTGATCTTGATGCCTGTAGCTTCTTCGAACGCCTCAAAGAAAGGCACCGCAAAAGATTCGGGCATGATGCTGTACACGTCAAGTGTCTGGGCATATGCCGGTACAGATAAGACAACAGCAACGAGCAACATAGCAACAAACTTCCCTACACGATAACTCATTTTACTCCTCCTTTTGCCATAACGTACAGCGTTCATCTAGTTCGTGCTGCTTCTAATTTTTCCTGCATAAAGTGACAAAAATCGGAGCTAGGGTGCTGGAGAATAAGGAACACCTTTCCGCTGCCCATCTGGTGGGCGTTTGCAATGATTGTCACAGTTCTAGTGAAAATTATGATATTATATTTTTGAAAGGAGGACCATCATGAAAAGGGTATTTTCACCTCGGTAAGTTAGCCTTGGCTGTGGCGGTCCTTCTACTCGTGATACATCAAGACCCCTATCCGTTTATTGTTCTATGGCCTCTGGCGATTACCTTAATGCGGCCATTCTTTGTTCAAGCAAGCGGCAGCGAGGTAGTCAACCGCATTGCGGTCCGCTTCGCTTGGCTGCACATGTCGGCGGGAGCCGCGTTGACAACGTTTTTGCTTTTCCTGATGTATGAGAGATAACCTGAATATGGCCTTCTAGTTTTAGTTATAGTCGGTATTTTCGCGTGGAACCAGATACCGAAATACTGGAGAGAGATCACAGAAAAGAGAGAGGCACTCTTTGGTGGGCAATAACAGGCGAGCGCGTCACACATTCGAATGACGCGCTCGTTGTTTGTAGTACAGACTCATTTCCTCCCCTTGTAAGGAAACCCCGAACAGCTGCGCGCCACGTGTGGATTAGCCTGCTCATGTTTTCATATCCGACCTCAAGACGCAAGACACCATTGAACCTGTTAGAGATGTCACTTTCCTGTCATCTTGCAGTAGTACAATTGGGGTAAATAATCGGGAAAGGAGAACGCCATGACGGTCCTAAGAACAGAAAACCTCAGCAAGGTTTACCCCGGCAGCGAACCGGTAGTCGCAGTGAACCAGGTAAACCTTTCAGTGGAAAAGGGCGAACACGTGGCCATTATGGGCGCCAGTGGTTCAGGTAAGTCCACTCTCCTGCATCTCTTAGGCGGGGTGGACCGGCCCACTGAAGGCCAAGTCTTTATTCAGGGAATAGATATCACTTCTCTCGATGAGACGGACATGGCAGTGTTCCGGCGTCGTAATATTGGCATCATCTACCAGTTTTTCAACTTGGTTCCCAACCTAACAGTGGAGAAGAACATTCTGCTTCCCCTACTCCTGGACGGACGGCGCCCAGACCCTAGCTACTTCCAGGAAATAGTTCACACCTTGGGTATCGAAGGCAAACTAGAACGCTTTCCGCAACAGCTCTCCGGTGGCGAACAGCAGCGCGTTGCCATCGCCCGCAGCTTGGTTACGCGGCCTGCGGTGGTGCTGGCCGATGAACCCACCGGAAACCTGGACCGCCGGAACACTGAAGAAATCATTTCCCTGTTCCGCCTCGTCAACCAGCGCTTCCAGACTACCTTGCTACTCATCACCCACGATGAGAAGGTAGCCCTATCCTGCCAGCGGGTATTGGTGATGGTCGATGGTAAATTGGAGGAAAGGTGAGACTCATGAGCATCATTTCCCAACTAGCCAAGGCAAACACGAAATACCGGGGGAACTCTCTCGCCATGCAGGCCGCCGTCTTGGTAGCAGTAGTAATGCTGGGAACCCTGTTATTTATCTACAGTGAGCTGGAGATCAGTGAATGGAAGTACCACCAAGAACTGGTTGGCGACTTTCATGTCCAGCTCCTCGGCATCACTTTCTCTGAATACGAGCAGTTAGCGGGTAACCCAAACATAAGGGCAATGGAACCATCCCAGGGAGTTTACTTCGAAGACCTACCCTTTCAGCGTCCCGGTGTGGTTCTCTATCTAGAGTCTTCTCCGCTGTTTAAGACCGGCTTCTTCAGCCAAGTCCGCTCCCTAGAGGGACGGCCTCCCCAAGAGGCCAATGAGATTCTCGTACCAGACCTCTTTGTGCTGGAAAACCCCGAGTACACCTTGGGAAGCACCATTACTTTAGGTTCGAAAGCATACACAATCAGCGGCATCTACAAAGATCACCTGTATAGTTTTGAGAAGGACTACAGGTTCTTTGGGCTTTTGGCCTTCAGCCATCCGTCAGAGCTCTTCCATAGAGGAGATACCATTGATGTCACCATCTGGTTCCAAAACGAACGAGATGCCTATACCCTCACTCGCAAAATCCTAGCAGAGTTGGGTAGGGGCGATGAGGAAGAGCTTCTCAAAGAAGGTGCCATAAATTACAACACCCGCTACCTAGAAGGTAAGCTGATATTCCAATCTGGGCTCATCCCTTCCCGGGAGTTTGCCGAGCGCTGGAGCGTGCGCGTCTTCCTCCTGGTCTGCACGGTTCCCCTGTTTATCATCATGATCCGCAACGCTTTCAATGTCTGGTGCAGTCAGGACCTACGGCGCATTGGCCTACTCAAAAGCTGCGGTATGACTCCCAGACAGGTACGCAGCATGGTGATCAGGGAAGCTCTCGAGCTGAGTATCGGGCCTATCCTTTTGGGGCTGGTTTTAGCCTACGCGTTTACTAATGCTCTCTTCGTTCTCATGTGGCTCAACGGACAGACGTCCGGTTCTGCCACTGTGGTCCAGGGATTTAGCTTGGTTTCGCCTAATCCCCTGGTTTTTGGGTCCCTCTTCTTCACCGCCCTTCTCTGCGTAACTGGGGCTGCTCTAAGACCCGCCCGGCAGAGCAGCAAGTTGTCCGTTGTTGAAGCAGTCAAGGGCAACCCATACTACACAAATAAGGCCCGGCCCCGTTCCACCAGGTTCGGGCAGAACATCAGCCGGGACTTAGCTCTAGATAACAACCTGAGCTTTAGGCACACGTTCAGAGGCACCGCCTTGGCAATGGCTCTAGCGGGGCTCGTATTCAGCACTGTGCTCATCATACAAGCTCACCGGAGCCTAGAAGAGAAGTACGACACGCCAAGCTTACCCTATAACCTAACCTCGATCTTCTTCTCTGTGCAGAAGGCACCCCAAGCTCTCTGGGATGATCTGAGGGAGATTGGGATCAAGGATATCCATGCCTTTTCTAGTTACAGCTTTGGGTATCTACCGGAGGAAAACGCAGGATTCTTGTCAACCGAGTTAGGAACGGTACTCGAGGAGGCTGAGAGGGAATACCGTCTCAAGGTGACAGTTTACGGGCTGGTGGATTCTGATTTCCAGGCCCTGCTCAGAAGTCATGGCTTCCAGATGGATGCTGCCGAAGGGTTCTTACTGTTGGATCGTACAGTCCAGGATCCTACCCAAGCCTACAGTCGGCGGAGCTACATTCCCCTTTCGTCCCCGGAAGCGGACGAACTGGTTGTAGTGGACGAAGGGACTAAGAAACGCTGGAACTTGCCCATAACCGGACGCATTGAGGAGTTTCCCTATGAGCTCAATCCCCTCTGGCCGGATGAGATAGCTCTTTTTACGTCCATGTCCTGGCTGGAGGAATTTAGACTGGAGCAGGGCTTGGTGGACGAGGATCGCCCCTTCACCTACAGGATTAGAGCCTATGCCCCCCTAGACGAGCTATCTGAAGCAACGGACTCTGTCTTAAATGTACTGTACAGGTACGTTCCGCAGTCCGATGCATTTGCGAACAATCAGCTGACCGAAGCTGCAAGTAAAAAGGAGCAGTACCGAAATGAACTGCTCCTCACGATATCAGCTCAGATTATGCTGCTTGTGATCGGCGCATCCAACGCCTACAATAGTGTGAACATGAATCTCAAAGCCCGTACTAGAGATTTTGCCCTTTTGAGAAGTGTAGGAATGACCGGAGATCAATTGCGAAGCATGCTGCGCTACGAAGGATACTTCTTGATACGCAGAGTAGCTGACAGCTACATCCTGATGTTGGCTGCGGGCATCGTGGCAGTGGCGGCTAAGAAACGGTTCATGTTTACTCCCTGGCAGATTGCCCTCCACCTGAACTTCCCCCTGCTGGTGCTGTTCTTTTCTATCAGTTTGGCGGGAGTATGGGCAGCTCTAAGAAGCTGCAGACAGCGGGTACTGAGTCAAAACATTGCAGAAGTCCTTCAGACTCGGTAAAAACGCACTTCAAATTCACCACCCTGAGACGAGGAACGAACTAGAATCTCTCCTCCATGCTGCCGGACAATAGACTCGGCCAAGGGCAGGCCGATACCAAACCCTGGGGACCGGGGATTGCTTTTGTAGAAACGTTCGAACACCCGCTGCTGCTGTTCGAGCGTAAGCCCCGGCCCCCGGTCCGCCACTGTTATGCTTTGGAAGATAGAGTTGCTGTTTAGCTTTACCTTCACACACTCGCCTGGCGGCGAGACTTCCACCGCATTCTTCACTATGTTGAGCAGGGCTTCCATCAGCCACACCCGATCCCCGACCAAAGAGTAGTCATCACCAACAACTTCCAAAGCTACTCCTTTCTGCCGCAGCAGATGCTCCAAACTGAACTCCACGTCCACCAAGAGCCCCTGAACTGAAAAAGGCTCCATCTTCAACGAAACAGCACCTGCATCGAAGGACGATATCTTCAAGAGAAGATTACTGAGGTTGTAGAGATGCTCAACTTCCTGGCGGATGCGCAGCATGTACTCTTGTCCATGCTCTGGATCCGATTCTAAAAGGTCAAGAAAGAGGAGAATCCCCGTCAGGGGAGTCTTAATCTGGTGAGTCACGTCCTCCATGTTCCGTTTCATCTGTTCCCGGGCGCCCAGAGCCTGTTCCCGGAGGTTTTCCTGAGCAGCCAGACTCTTCTGGATCTCATCCACTAGTACATCAAAGTAGCCCTGCCTCAGGGGAACCGCCTCTAACCGCTCCTCAGGCGCATGGAATAGGCTGGACACATACTCAACAGTTCTCCGCATATAGTCCGCCTCTTGCCTTTCCCACAAGCTATGCAGCAGACCCAAAACCGCAGTAAATGCCAAGAGCCAAAGAATGGTTACCCAGTCAAAGCGGGGGTTATAGTAAAGGATAGCACAGGTTCCCAAAAAGGAAACCATCGAAAAGAAGGGAGTCTTCAGTGCCTGGTACCTCATTCGTCACCCTCCATCAGGCGGTAACCGATCCCCCGCACGGTACGGATGTAATCGTGATAGGGCGCAATCTTGCCTCTCAGGCGCTTTACAGTAACAGAGAGTGTGTTATCGTACACGTCTCCGCGCTCCCAACCCCAGATCCGATCCAGGATGCGCTCCCGTGGCACGGTAAAACCCTTATTCTCCATAAGCAGCTCTAAGAGCTCATACTCTCTGGAGCTGAGTTCAAGGGGCTGCCCAGAAAGAAAGGCCATTCTAGCCTTTCTGTCGAGGGTTAGTTGTCCACAGCGGAGTACATTTCCCCCATCGCCCCCTGAGGCCCGCCTCAGAATGGCCTCCACGCGCGCCTTGAGTACGGGTAGCGAGAAGGGCTTGGTGAGATAGTCATCTGCCCCAAGCTTCAGGCCCCTCACGATTTCTTGCTCTTGATCCCGCACTGTCAAGATCAGGAGCGGCGTCTTAATGTTTTCGGCCCGGATATAAGAGAGATATTCAAATCCATCCCCATCAGGCAGGTTCAAGTCGAGAATGATAAAGTCGTGACTTTCGGGATGTACGGCGAAAGCCTCGTCCAAACCGACGCAGGTTGTTACCTCATCACCTTGAGTAGTAAAGAAGCGTTCGAGTGCAAAGGAAATATGGGTATCATCTTCAATGATCAGTATTCTCAACTATTCCCACCCCGCAGAAGCGCTGGCATTTGAATTAGGATGCAAAGCAAGCTCGTTACTAGAGTGATGTAGACTACATATTGAATGGCGCTGAAATGTCCGTTTTCATAGTGTTCTCCTCTTCTCTATGGATGCTTCACCGTCTGTCCTGGCTCGCCCCACTTCCCCATGGACTGGCCGGCCCACGAGAAGTATGTACGGCAGGTTGTCCGGACAGGCGCAATTGCCTGGAGCCGTTCTTCGATTGTCTTGCCATCATCAGCTAGTTTTTCATCAACCAAGACGTTGCGGATCTTACATAAGTACACTTCGCCATCATGCAGCGGAACTGACTGAAAAACCTCAAGTTCAAACGCGAGTGGACTGGCTTCTAAGATCGGGACGTCGAGCACCGCTCCTTTCCGAGTCTGCACCTTAATGTCCATCTTCTCAGCGGTGTGCCCGTCGGTGTTGCCAAAGTAGTCCGCAAGTGGAAGAATGGCTTCGGTTACCAGATTGGCTGAAAACACACCGGTTGCGTGAATGCGGTCCTTGGTCAGCTTTTCCCCGCCGATGCAGGCCATGACACCGAGTTCTGAATCCCAGATGTAGCTGAACCAGCAGAACAGACCGAAATTTGGAGTACCGTCTTCTTTGTAAGTTCCATACAAGAAAAGAGTCTGTGGACAGAAATCATTTGTTATTGGAATCGATACCTTTCCCATGCAATCTCCCCCTGGGTGATTTTTCCTGGTACATCCTTCTCTGCCATCGGAGTCTTTCCTTCCACGAACATAACGCTTCCACAACAAAAATAGTGCCCTGGCTTGAACCAGGGCATCAGAGGTTTTAGTGTTCTTCCATCTTCGACTTCAGCCGGGCTAGCTGCTCTTCTTCCCAATCCATCGAAACTTCGGGGAAGTGCTCACGGTGATAAGCAATGATCAACTGCCATTCCTCCACCGCTTCTTCGAGCTTCTGGAGGCGTTCGTACAGGTTGGCAAGGGTGTATCGAGCATCAATGAAGGTGGGATCATGAGAGATTGTCTGGTTCATCAAATCCAGAGCTTGGTCGAGCCGCCCTAGTCTTGAGTAGATCAAGCCCTTCCAGTAGGTGATCAAGGGGTGTTCGCTGTCGATCTTGTAAGCGGCCTCGATTACCTTCTGCGCTTCAGGCAGTTGATCAGCAAGGTAGTAGGCCTGAGTTAGGAGGGCGTACGCTTTGAGATCTTCAGGGTTTTCGGAGATTCGCTGCTTGAAATACTCGATGGACTGATCTAACTGCCCCAGAGCCCGGCGTACACCAAGGAGTTGCCCATCACACTTGACGTAATCGAAGTACTGAGGATCTTTCCGGGCCACCTCAGCACCTTTTTCATAGAACGCAGCGGCACTTTCCAGCAGTCTCCTGCCGCGGATCTCATCAATAAACCCACGGGAATGATAGAGTTCTGGATCACCTGGATTCTCTTTGAGAGCTTGGTCAAACAGTTCCACGACCGTATCGTACAAATCCTCCTCACCCATCCGATAGCGCTCCAGCAGGATATCCCTTTCCAAGCTTGACATTACCTCACGCTCCTAGTCTTGTTTTCTGCGAGTGCATTTCGAAGAAAAGACGCCCCTCTGGCGAGGGCAAACCACTCAGCTCCTTCAGAAGCTGTTCGGCTACCTGCGTGGCTAGCTTCGCTTTAATATCTGGCCACACATTAGGAGTGTGGTGCTCAAACTCGCTCTTCAGTGCATGGACTATCTGGAATGGACTGTTCGTCATCGTGCTCACCTCCTAAGATCGCGGCCAGTTTGCTGAGGGCTTTCCGATAGCGCCAACGTACAGTGCTGTGGGGAGTGCCTAGGAACTCAGCGATTTCCCTATGCTTGAAGCCACCTACAGCGTGCAGCACCACTATCTGGCGGTCGATTGCATCGAGCTCCAGTAAAGAGCAGATAAGCTCCAGACCCTCGACTCGGCTATCAGGAAGTGCTCCACCATCGGCTAGATCCATTTGAAGTTGTGCCGTGTGTTTCGCCTTGCGCAAGGCATCGTAGGCAAGGTTTCTGGCTATCCGGTAAACCCAAGCCTTGCCATTGGTTCCAGGACGATACAGATGCGCCTTGTTGTACACTGTGATGAACGTTTCCTGGGGGAGATCCTCTGCCAGAGGCTCGTTTTTCACAATGGACAGCAGTAGGGCATAGATCGGTCTGTGCAGTTCTTGATAAAGCCGCTGCAGCGATGTCATACTGCCCTGGGCGATTTCAACTAAGCAGGCCTCGATGTCTTTCATGAGAAGGCCTCCTTGCATACATATAACGGCCCAACAGGGAAAAATGTTGGTGACAAATTGCAGAAAACCACCAGCATACTTGGAATGACTACGTACGCTGGTGGTTCCTATTATTACTCAGTTGCCTGCGGCTTGGTCAATTCTTCAGGGATATACCTGCCGTTTTTCTTTCTCTGGCGGACGCATAAGGTCAAGAGATACTCAATCTGGCCGTTAATCGAACGGAAGTCGTCGGCAGCCCAAGCGGCAAGTTCGTCATAAAGCTCCTCGGATATCCGCAGGGGAACCTGTTTTTTCTTGGACATTAGTATAGGCTGCCGCTGTTCACTACTGGCTGCACGTCGCGATTGCCGCAGAGAACAACCAGCAGATTGGATACCATGGCGGCCTTCCGCTCCTCATCAAGTTGTAGCCCTTCGTTCTCCTCGAGTTTCTCCAGAGCCATCTCGACAATGCTGACCGCACCATCTACAATCATCTTGCGTGCGTCGACGATGGCGCTGGCCTGCTGCCGCTGGAGCATAACTGCTGCAATTTCTGGTGCGTAAGCAAGATAGGTGATGCGGACTTCGAGGATTTCTAGGCCGGCGTTTTCTACCTTTTCCTGAAGCTGTTGACGAATCCGCTCAGCTACCACTGAACTAGAACCACGGAGGCTTCCTTCATCAGGGATTCCATCGCCTGTTGTGTCGATACCGGGAGCTACGTCGTACGGATAGATGCGCACGATGTCGCGCACCGCACTGTCACACTGCAGAGAAAGATATTCTTTGTAATTATCTACATTGAACACGGCTTGAGCCGTATCCACAACCCGCCATACGACGGCGACACCAATTTCCACAGGATTACCTAATGCGTCATTGATCTTCTGCTTAGAGTTGTTCAACGTCAGGATCTTAAGCGATATCTTCTTGCCAGCTGGCATTGAAAAGGAGACATTGCTCCCCGATTGAACAACGGTAGTCGCAGCATGTTCCACATCTCCGCTCTGCCCCAATCTCGTATGGGCTGCTGGGTTAACCGCCGTGGAGAACGGGTTTACATAATAGAAGCCTGGCTGTTTCAGAGTACCAATGTATTTTCCGAACAGTGTCAGCACCAACGCTTCCTCGGGCTTAATCACCTTGAGGCCCAAGAGGGGAATCCAGCCAAGGACCGTCCAAGCAATGCCTAGTCCTAAGAGAATTCCGGATCAAGTCCAGATTAGTGTGTAAATTCCTCAGTTATCAATAAGCTTATCTGATATACGCAATATTGCTTTGATCATTGGTTTGTTTGTGCTCTTCTTGCCACTGAAGGTATTCACTCATATCCAGATACTTTTTGCCGCTTATCCACTTGTCGTCAATTTCCATAAGTAAGGCTCCAATTAGGCGAATTGCCGATTCCCGGTTCGGGAAAATACGGATAA